>JABIYQ010000111.1 GCA_018702715.1 Desulfobacula sp.
CTGGATTCAAGGTGTTTGCAAATGTAGTAAAAAATGGCGGCCTTGTTAAAGCCATTAATGCAAAGGGATGTTCAACTTTTACCAGAAAACAGATTGACGAGTTGACTGATTTTGCTGCTGTTTATAAAGCAAAGGGTCTTGCCTGGATAAAGATCAAAGAAAATGAATGGCAGTCTCCCATTGCCAAATTCTTTACTGACAAAGAAAAAGATGCATTAAGGATACGGCTTGATCTTGAACCCGGTGATATTGTTTTCTTTGTGGCAGACCAGGCAAAAATAACCAATGAAGCTCTGGGTCAGCTAAGAAATGAACTGGCAAGACGGCTTGAACTGATTTCCGATGACACCTTTGAATTTACCTGGGTGACCCAATTCCCATTAATGGATTATGATGAAACAGAAAAACGTTACCAGGCCCTGCATCATCCTTTTACAGCACCCCTTGAGGAAGATATTGAAAAACTTTCTTCTGATCCTCTTTTAGTAAAATCAAGGGCCTATGATTTGGTGTTGAACGGGATTGAAATTGGCGGCGGAAGTATTCGTATTCATTCAGCTGAACTTCAGGAACAGGTATTAAACTGCCTTGGAATTGATGCCACCAAAGCCAATGAAAAATTTGGTTTTCTTTTAAATGCCCTGTCCTCTGGGGCACCTCCCCATGGTGGAATCGCTTTTGGTCTGGATCGATTAATGATGTTGTTATGCCATGAAGACTCCATCAGAAACGTTATTGCCTTTCCAAAAACTCAAAAAGCGACCTGTCCTCTGACTGAAGCGCCATCAAAGACTTCAATGGAACAGCTCCAGGAACTTTCAATCAAAGTTACTAAAATAGAAGAATAACCCTATTCATAAAAATTCAAAGCACCAGAACAAGCCTGTAAGCTCTTTTTCTGGTGCTTTGATTAAAGTTTACTGTTTCGATGAGTTCGTGATTGATTCACATAAATAAAATTTCTTTTAATTTATGTGATAATTCAATTGCATTATAAGGTTTTAAAAGATATCCCTTACATCCCCGTTTCAGCATCTCCTGAGCCTTTTCATCTATGGAATAGCCCGTTGAAAGCAATACCTTAATATCAGGGTTTAGTTTTTTAAGTTCTATAAATGTCTCAAGGCCATTCATCTCAGGCATTCTCATATCAAGAATAACAAGACTTATTCTGTCTTTTTTCTTTTTATAATTGCTGATTGCCTTTTTACCGGAATCAGCAGTTATCACACTATACCCCAATGATTTGCAAATTTTGCTGCCAACCTTTAGAGTTTTTTTATCATCATCCACTAACAGTATGGATTCCATCCATAAACCTGAGTTTTCATCTCCTGCCGGGATACCAAAATCATCTATAGCTTGCTTTAAAGGTAAAATAACGGAAAAAGAAGATCCCGTGTTTGGATAACTCCTTACATCTATGACCCCGTCATGGTTTTCAACGATTTCTCTGGCAAATGTTAATCCCAGACCTTTTTTCGTAGGATAGCTGTTATTATCAGTAGAATAAAAAGGCTTGAAAATACTCTCCAACTGCCCTTTTTCCATTCCAATTCCCGTATCAATTATGGTAATTTTTACGAAAAGTCCTGTACTCAACCCGTAAGCATCAGCCGTTCCATTTAAAATAACTGCTGATTCAGTACTAATGGAAAGCTTTCCGCCTTTTGGCATGGCATCCATTGCATTATCAATTATGCTTGCCAATACCTGGTTAATTTTATCAGGATCAGCTTCAACAATCAGGGCTTTTGGATCAAGATCCACATCCAGTACAATTTTTTTACCCTTCATATCAAGGTTTTCCACGATGTTCCGAACCAGCCGGTTTATATCAATAGAGCTGGTATAATATTCATTCATTTTTGCGAAACAACGTAATAAATTCACCATTTCTGATCCTTTATCAATACTATTGATGATTTCCTTAATGTGTTGATAAAGTGGATCAGATTGTTCTACACTATTCATCATTAGTGATGCTCTGGATTTAATTTCTGATAGAAGAATCGTAAAATCATGTGCGACCCCGCCCGTTATTGCTTCCATTGCATCGGGGATCTCATTTTTTAATTGAATATGCTCCATTTGTATACCTTATCTTAAACTCAGTTAATCTTAGGTATTGCCAAATTAAGCTTTATAATAGTTGAACTGATTTGAAAAATCAATTAGGGTAAACCCTGAATTTTAAAAAAAATGGCATTTTTTTTACTCCAAAAACACAATTCCTTCTTTGATTGCAAATTTTGTGAGACCGGCAATACTGAAAATACAGAGTTTTTTCATGATGCTTCTACGGTGGGATTCTATTGTTTTGATGCTCACGCCAAGTTTCTCAGCAATATCCCTGGTTTTTTTGCCTTCTGCAACCAGTTGCAAAACATAGCGTTCTTTTTTTGAAAGTTTTTTAAATTTTGGTATATCACCTATGAATTTTAATTTATTTCCCTGGTTATCAACGTACATCCCGGCAATTGAGGGTGTTAAATAAAGATTTCCTCTGTCAACTTCTTTTACTGCATTATACAATTCACCAAAGGCCGTTTCTTTTAGAACATATCCTGACGCACCGGATCCAAGCATTTTATCGATAATTTTTTTATTGGAATGCATTGAAAGAGCAATAACCTTGGTTCTTGGAACTTGTTTTCGTATGGCTGCAGTGGCTTCCACACCATTTAGATCCGGCATTGAAATATCCATCAGCACAACATCGGGTTGATACTTTATAGTAAAAGTTACTGCCTCATGACCATTTTTAGCAATCGCAACGACATCCATCCCCTTTTTTTCAAAAAGGGCTTTCATTCCTTCCCGGATAATTGCATGGTCATCTGCTATGATTATCCTGATTGTCATATTCCCCGCTGAATATTTAATTTTCTCGGATAAAAGTCTATCCTGCCCATTCTTTAAAATCAAACAATAATTTATTTTTGTATCTCCCCCTAAAGTCCTTGTTTATAAAGCAAAGAACAAACATACAACATATGATCAGCAAAAATGCAGCGGGGATTTTTCCCTTTTTACAATTAAACTCCAATTATGTAGCGAGTTTTTTTTGTTGCGAGTTTACCCCGCCTGATCCCGCAGACCCCGCCCCTTATTTTTAAATAATACCCCGCTGGTCATTCTTATTAGCCTATCATAGACTTGAGGAGGTACCAGGTCTATGAGAAAGAAGATACGAAGACGTAGATGCAAACACTGTGATGATTTATTCACGCCAGATCCCCGCCACTTAAAAAGACAAAAGTTTTGCGATAAACCAGAATGCAAAATTGCCAGCAAAAAATACAGCCAGCAGAAGTGGTTAAAAAAATTGAAAAACCGGGACTATTTTTCTGGATCTGAACATGTCATTCGTGTCCAGCAATGGCGTGAGCAAAATCCCGGCTATTGGAAGCGGGAAAAATCTAAAAAGACACCCATCTTATTTGAGCATGCGTTACAAGATACGTTATTGACCAAGACGTCTGTTGGTAAAGGCTTTCAATTAAATTTAATGCAAGATGCGTTACAAGATATGTTATCAGGCAAAACCTTTGTCATTATTGGGGTTACCCCCCATCTTAATAAAACTGCGTTACAAGAGATTATTGATTTCACAGATCAGGGGACAGTAAAATTGGTGCCGAATGTTCTTAAAACACTGATTGATCAAAAAAAGGGGATTCAATATGGGCAAATGCTTTTCTTCCCATGAACTTTATAGGTTAAGAAATTCGATACCAATAGATGTTTTAATCGAAAAGGAACTGGCGATTCCATCCAAAATCAGTGAGGGCTTTTTTCGTTTTCTCTGTCCCTTGTGCAATGAATTTCAAACAGCGGTCAATCCTAAAACCAACCTGGGCCGATGCTTCAGGTGTGAGAAAAACTTTAATACCATTGATATGGTAATGACCTGGCATAAAACAGGGTTTATCGACAGTGTAAAATATCTTCAGACAATTCTAAAATAGGATGAGCATATCATGACACAGGATTCTAAAAAGGTTGTACAAAATTTTTCCAGGAGCTGTAAAATACCAGAAGAGTTCAGGGTAAAACAGGATGTGCTGCCAAAAGAATACGAGCAATACCTGGATTATTATAGCGTTCAAGTTCGAAGGATGCATTCCGTTCAGTATATGAGGCAAATACTATCCGGCCTCAATCTGTATTTACAAAAATCAAATATTGCTTTTTGTAAAATATCAATCGAACATATCGATCATTTTTTAGCACTTTATAATAAAAATTATGCCACGGCAACATGCAGGATTAATAGATCTTTTCTGCGTGAATTTTTAAAATATTTTTATCGGAATGGATGCATCAAAAAGAACCTTGCCCCTTTAGTCAAAAGTCCGCCGGAGTTTGCACGTTCAAAACCACCGAAATTTTTACGTCCAAAAGAAGTAAAAAAATTATTTAGCAGTCTTGATCTTTGTGCCCCAAAAGATATTCGTACCTATGCGACAATGCACCTGGTGTACTACCTGGGGCTACGTCCCAGGGAAGTCAGCATGATAACTTTTAATGATATCTCGTTCAGACAAAAAGAAATCTTTATTCGATCCAGAAAAAATTATAGCCCGGCTCATCTTCCGCTTCCAGATGACACCATAAAGGCAATCACCGCTTATATCGTTGGAGGCAGGCCGAAAAGCAAACACCGAA
>JABIYQ010000109.1 GCA_018702715.1 Desulfobacula sp.
AATGCCGTTGCGGGCCGGTTAAAGTCTTCTTTTTTAAAAACTGCATTAACCCTTCTTCTCAAAATTGATCTACATAATTTTTTGTTTCTTCATTCTGGGCAAGAAATCTGTAAAGGGTTGCTCTTCCAACACCTAGTACTCTTGCGGCCTTGGATTTATTTCCACCGGTTTTTTTGATGGCCGCCTTAACAGATTCAATGTCGAGTTTGCCCTTTGCAGAAATGATCTGTTGAGACCGGGGACTGTCTGATAATCTAAGGGAAAGGTCTCTATCCTGGATGATTTCCATGGGCAGATCCGACGGCAATATCTGGCTCCCCCTTGAGCGTACAACGGAAAACTGGATCGCATTTTTTAATTCCCTGACATTTCCAGGCCAATGATAATCAAGCATGATATCAAGAGCATCGTGGGCAAGTTGCGGGACTATATTTGGACTTTCCTGTTCAGCTTCCTTTAAAAAATGGGCAGCCAAAAGGGGAATATCGTTTTTTCGCAGCCTTAAAGGCGGCAGATGGATGGGGATTACATTGAGCCTGTAAAAAAGATCTTCCCTGAACCTGCCTGCAGTGACTTCCTCTCTAAGATTTTTATTGGCAGCACTTATGATCCTAACATCCACTGAAACTTTTTTTTCCCCACCGACTTTTTCAAAAGACCCCTCCTGTAAAAATCTTAAAAGTTTTACCTGGGTTTTTAATGGCAGGCCAGCCACTTCATCAAGAAAAAGAGTTCCCTTATGGGCCAGCTCAAATCTTCCTTTTCTTTCTTTGATGGCCCCTGAAAAAGCCCCTTTGACATGTCCGAATAATTCACTTTCCACAATCCCTTCTGGAATGGCTCCGCAATTTACAGGAACAAAGGCACCGTTGCCATATGCGCTGATATCATGAATGGCATAGGCCACTCGTTCCTTTCCTGTTCCCGTATCACCGGATACATGCACTGGATAATTGTACAGAGAAACATCTCTTATTTGCCTGAAAATGTCCTGCATGATTTTGTCTTTGCCGATAATACCTGCAAAACTGGAAATATTTTCAGCTTTTAAGGACAAATTAAAGGTCTCAGTCACATCCTTGAAGGATGCAAGAACTCCCTTGAATAGATTGTCATGGCTGATGATTGGAGCGACTGTCATTTCAAGTTGGCGTGCAGAACCCTCTTTTGTAACAATGTTCAGAGGATATTCTTTTGAACCTGAAGAAAAATCTGGCATACCATCACAAAATGAACATTTTCCCCCACAGAAGGGTGATTCGAAAACTATATGACAGTCTTTGCCTATTACTTCTTTTTTTGAATATCCGGTAATTCTTTCAGCTTCTTTATTAAAAACTGTAATTATTCTACCGGGTGTATGGGCAATTATTCCAAGTTTCAGATTGTCCAGAACAAGATTAAGATTGTCCGAGTCTAGTATGGGCAGCATCAAGTCAGTCATTGTGAAATTTTCCAAATTCGAAAAATTATTATTTATTAAGGTTACTGATCAGGTAAATGACACATTTGTGTATCAGGTGCAATGTTTTTTTGAATGAGAGTACAAGATATTATCAAGTTTTATTTAAAACCAGGAAATCTGAGAAAGAGATTTTTTAAGCGGAGAGATGAAACCACACCCGAAGATTTGAAAAAATCTTCGGGTTAAAAAATTATTCCCGAAAGATGCAGTCTTTGGGACAATTTTTTATGGCTTCATGAATATCTTCATCTGAGTAGTCATCAAGGGCAAGGACTTCAACAAAGCCTGCATCATTAATGGCAAATGCATGGGGAGCCACTTCAACACAGATTTCACATAGAATACAGCAGCTCAAATCAATAACAGGGACTCCCATGGATTATAAGCTCTCTTTAATTATTTGAAACATCGATTTAAAAGCCCTTGAAACGCTTTCCCGTGGCGGGCTTCGTCTTTGCACATTTCATGCACGGTATCATGAATGGCATCAAGTCCTAGTTCTTTAGCTTTTACCGCAATTGCTTTTTTACCTGCACAGGCACCATTCTCGGCAAGAACCCTTGCTGTCAGGTTTTCCTTTGTATCGGCTTCTACCACTTCACCTAAAAGTTCTGCAAATTTTGCTGCGTGTTCAGCTTCTTCAAAGGCGATTCTTTTATAGGCTTCTGCAACTTCCGGATATCCTTCACGATCTGCCTGGCGGCTCATGGCAAGGTACATGCCAACTTCCGTACATTCACC
>JABIYQ010000107.1 GCA_018702715.1 Desulfobacula sp.
CAATAGGTCGCTTCCTCTTTATCAGAAGACACTAAAATTGCGGAAAGAGGTGTTGGGTGAGCATCATCCTGATACCATCAGTTCTATTAATGCCCTTGCTGGAATATATATGTTGAAGGGGCAGTTTGTCAGCGCCATGACGTTATTCAGTTCTGCTTATGAGGCAAGAAAGAAAATCTTTGGGGAGGAGCATCCGGATACAATAGGGTCACTAGAAAATATCGCAATATTAAGACAATCTCAGGCAGATTATGAAAAAGCACAACCAATTTTTGAAAAAATATTGCAGCTGCGACAAAAACACCTGGGAGGAAATCATCCTGACTCCATTAGAAGCATTGCATCTCTTGCTTCGCTTTATAAAGACCAGGGTAGATTCGACAAGGCAGAGTTAAAATTTCAGTCAGCGTTAAAATTGCAAAAAGAAAATCTGGGAGAAAATCACCCCGATACATTGACAACCATGGACCAGCTGTCGGGGTTGTATCAGCAGCAGGGGCTTCTTGAAAAGGCTTTTCAGTACGCCGAGGCCAGCTTTAAAAAAAGAAGTGTTGTACTGGGTGAGGAACATCCTGATACAGTGGCGTCGTTAGGTAATTTAGCAAGTATCTATCAACTGATGGGGAAATATGAACTAGCGCGACCGCTGGTGGAAAAATCGGTCTCTTTATATATTTCAATCCTGGGACGAAAACACCCAAGCACAATTATTGCGCTCAACAATCTTGCCCAGCTTTATCAATTCGAAAAACAGTATCAGAAAGCGAGTGAACTTTTTAAGGAAGTATATGAATTGAGCAGCAGTGTCTTGGGTCAGAGCCATCCAAATTCTCTTATTTCCTTAAACAATTTGGCAGCAGCTCATCAAAGCCAGGGTGAATATGAACCCACCAACAGTTTATGGAAAAAAAGTCTGAAAACGACAAACATGTTTTTGGACCAGGTATTGTGGGGATCAGACAACGAGACCAGGCAGGCTTACATCAATATGCAGAGGAAAGCTAAAGCCTATCTGCTTTCTTTTTATTTACAGCACAATCGCCCGGAAACTGCCCGGGAAGCTCTGCTCTTTTCCTTAACCAGAAAAGGGCTGCTGTTGAAAATCACCTCGGAGATCAATACCGTTGTGAGGGCCGGCCACAATCCGCAACTTAGAAGAACAGCCAAACTACTCAATCAATATAAACAGAAACTAGCGGCCATGATGTTGAAGGGCCCTGGAAATAAAGAGCCGCAGGATTTTGCGGATGAGGTGGAAAAAACCCAGCAGATCATCGAAAAAATGGAAGCGTTTCTCGGATATTCGGTTCAGCAGTTCAGACGTTCAAAGATATCGGTCACCCCTGAAGATATCAAAAAAAGTCTGAAAGCGGATCAGTTGTTAGTAGACTTTCTGGTTTTTAATGAGATCGACGCGGCTAAATCGGAAATTGTGCATGAAACAATTATCGCAATTGTCGTTAGTAATGACAAAGAAAACCCCTTTACCATTGTCGACTTGGGATCGACATCGGTTTTAAAAAGTAAAACGAAGGAGTTCCTCTCAGAGATCAGCAATCCGGAATCTGATGACGGGATCGAATATTTGGATGAACTGGCTCAGAATATTCATTCAATTCTGTGGCAGCCTCTTTTGCCCTACCTTGAAGGAAAGAAAACCGTCTTTATCGTCCCGGATGGCATAATTAATCTTCTGCCGCTCAATGCTTTAAAAGATGAACAGGGCCGATACATCGTCGAATCTTTTCATCTGGTACATCTGTCATCCGCCAGAGAGATTGCTCTTCCGTCCTATAAAGGAGAACAAACATCACCTGTCGTTTTTGCGGCTCCGGTTTACAATGACCATACTGCCGAAATGGCCGCGGAATTGAAAAAAACAAAAATTAGTCATAATAGCATTTTTTCCGGTATCAGTTTCGATCCACTTCCTGGGACCGCAATTGAAGCACAAACATTGATGAAGGCATTCAAAGAAAAGGGTATTACTCCCAGGCTGTATTCACAAAAAGAAGCAACAGAATTAAACCTGAGCAAAATAAAGTCGCCCAGAATATTGCATTTGGCAACTCACGGCTTTTTTCTAACACCTGATACTGATACAGATTCCTCAGACGAAATCAGTACAGATATGATTCAGGATGATACGTCGGTGATGAAACCGGTAGAGAACCCAATGCTGCGAGCAGGATTGGCTTTTACCAGCTCAAACTACGGTTTTAAAGGTATCAAACGGCCAGATGGAACGGACGGTGTGTTGTCAGCCCTTGAAGCACTGACACTTGATTTAGTTGGTACGGATCTCGTCATTTTGTCAGCCTGTGAAACGGGTGTTGGTGATATACAAGCAGGCGAAGGAGTGTACGGTTTGCGACGGGCCCTTCAAGAGGCCGGTGCGAAAAGTGTGACTTCAACGTTGTGGACGATCAGCGATTCCGGAACCCAGAAGTTCATGACAGGATTTTACCATCGGATTTTGGAAGGTGACCCCCCTCAGAAAGCTCTACGAGACATGCAACTTGACTTTTTAGCTGAAGAGGAGATGAGTCATCCCTTCTATTGGGCCCCATTTGTCATGTTTGGCGTGTTCTAACATTGTTTGACAATTAGGAATTTCAGATTTTTCATGTCTGTAAATAAGCTAAACTATATCAATCATGACGATTTGATATAGTATTTCACGTAAGTTGAACTGAACCCGTATACTAAAAATAAAATGTTTTCAAAAATTACAAAAAACGCCTTGTTTGTAACTGTTCTGCTGGTATTGGGCTCGGCTATCGCTTTCTCCAGCGAAAAGAAGCCTCAAATTGCGCAACCACTTCAACACCAAAAAAGATTTTATTTTAGCCCGGATGGACGTTTTTTTGTTCCAGCGGACATGAAGCTATTTCTGAAAGTATCCAGTTCGCCAGCTGCCAATGCTCCGAGTGCCTTTTTAAAGAGTAGATCCAGCATGGAGAAACATCATGATTCAGAAAAAGAAGCCACTCCATTACCTTTCATGTTTGAAAAGGGAGGGCAACATAAGATTGTGGTGTTGTCAGGAAAAGGCAAGAATCAAAAAAAGAAACTTGAGACTGAACCTGGTTTTGGAAATAATCATCAACTCAAAGACCTATTTTATGTCATTCTTGATAATAAACCGCCGACATCTTCAGCTATTATTTCATCCGCGCCAATGATAACTTTAAAGCAGGCTAAAGTATACGGCAAGCCGGTTCAGTTTAGACTAAAAACAGCTGATAATGCATCAGGATTACAGGGAACTTTTTTTTCGGTGGATGGGACAAATTTCAATGAATATCTGCATCCTTTGACTTTTTCACAAGAAAAACATTACGATTTCAGGTTTTATTCTGCTGATAATGTTGGAAACGCAGAGGCCTTAAAACACGTCATGTTTTCAATCGATTTAACACCCCCATCTTCAAGTTATAAGGTTAGCATCGACCATAACGGAAACGTTTTATCTCCGAGAACAAAACTTAGACTTCAAAGTACGGACAATAATGCGGGTGTTTCGAAAATCTACTACGGATTTGATACAAATAAATCAAAAATCGCCAGAACTCATTTAGTAAAAAAAATAGCCCTCACCCATCTGAAGGAAGGAAACCACAGTTTTGTCTACTATGCTAAAGATAGGGTCAACAATACCGAAAACAAAAAGTTATATGAATTCTATCTAGACAAAACCCCACCAGCGGTGACAGTCAGTATTCAGGGAGACAGGATCAAAGGCAAGAGAAAGACGTTTGTTTCAAAGCGCACGAGCATAAAAATAAATGCCAGCGACAATAAGAGTGGTTTAAAAAATGTCAAATATTCCTTGGACTTAAAAAAAACCTGGCAATTATATCGTGCCCCATTTTCCCTGCCGCAAAAACAGGGGCTATACTATCTGAAATACTATGCCAACGATATTGTGAATAATAAGTCAACGATCTATACTCATGCACTCTATCAGGACTTAATGCCTCCCGAAACACAATACGATTTCAAAGGACATCACATTTTAACGCAAAATCAAACCTTTGTTTCCAGTCAAACATTTATATTACTGAAAAGCTCTGATAAGGAATCCGGTGTGCAGACCACTGAATATATAATTGACAACAAAAAAGAGGAAAGATTCTCAAAACCTATTCAGTTGCATGGCGAAGGACATCATCAACTCACTTACTATTCCAAAGATCAGGTTAATAACACTGAAGAAAAAAAGACAGCGGCGTTCATCGTTGACAATATACCACCCATCTTGTTTACACAATTCAGTATTGGACATATCGGAACAAAAACAGCAAAAAACGTACAAGAAGTCTTTAAGGTCTATCCAAGCCAGACAATGATGTTTTTGGGGGCAACAGATCAATCGGTAGGGCTGGACCGCATAGAGTATAAAATCAATAATAATCCTTCAAAACTCTTTACCAGTACTTTGAAGTTCGACAAAACCGGTGAATACAATGTGCTGATAACGGCTTTCGATAAACTGCAGAATAAAAAAACCAAAAAATATCATTTTTTCATTGAATAGCATGAACTTGAAAAAGGTATTGCTCGTTACGTGTCCCCTGATTTCGGCGGGCCAGTCGCAAAAATCAAAGCCAAAATTCGTTAAGTTAATGACATTGAATACCTAATGGCTAATACCTAAAATCTCAAATTAAACTAGCATCGTGATATAAGAACGAATAATCAAAAAAAGAGGGTTTTCGTTCAGGCACTCTATACCTGATAATGAAAACTCGCCTCATCTAAGGTAAAAAATGAAGCAAAAATCTAAGTTTAACAATCCTGTCCTTGCTGCTCGTTTACTGATAACACTTATCTTTTCTGCAAGTCTACTGGTCGCAATGAATAGCAGCGCTGCCACCTCAAAGCATAAAACCTGGTCTGCAGATAGAAAAGAAGTTCTGAAAATCTGTAGATCCCCGACAAAAGAGCAACAAAGGACCCTGAATGTACTAGCTGATATTGTTGGAATCAGCGGGACTTTTCCATCAACCACTTTTTGTCGGGAACTTTATTTTGCCTTAGATTTCCAGAAAGGATTGAACCTCAGTAAAAAAAATATTAAGGATATTACACCGCTCAAAAGCCTTGGGAACTTAGAACGTCTGGATTTGAGTCATACCAGGGTCTCAAATATAATGCCCTTACGAAAACTGACGAGTTTAAAGGTTTTACACCTTGAATCCACTGGTATTCAGAATATCAGGTCGTTGACAGGTTTAAAAGAAATAGCTGAGCTTTATCTGCAGAATACTCGTATAACCCACATACGTCCGGTCAGTTATTTGCTTAATACCAGGGTTCTATATCTGAACGATACACGAGTCAGTAGTATTCGGGCTCTTGAAAAACTTAAGCATCTTGAACATTTGTGCCTTGATAATACGAAAATAAAAGATATAACGCCTCTAAAAAATTTAAAAAAACTTACTTGGCTGGGACTCAATAAAACTCTGTTGATGGACTGTTCACCAAAAAATCTACTAGAACTTGCCAAAGAAAAAAAATGTATTATTAAGAGGGCGCCAGAGACGATCATCCGTGAACTGCTTCTGGATATACAAGAGCAAATGGCAATAGATCAAATTGACTTAGAAACTACGGATAACCGCATCCTCAGGATAAAAAATGATGAATTCTATTTCCAGGTAAATCAATCTGGTATTTCGAGGAATCAGACCAAAATAATTCAAGTTTTCGGGATTGCACTTCTGGAAAACCTGATGTGGGATGATAGAATAAGGACGTTAGATAAAATTGTTATTGAAGGACATACAGATTCTCGACGATTCAAAGCCAACTCAATGGGGAACCTTCAATTATCTCAAAAGAGAGCCAATTCTGCCTGGAGGG
>JABIYQ010000230.1 GCA_018702715.1 Desulfobacula sp.
GCAAATTGAGGTAATTTTTTCCTATGAAAAAATTGTAATAATGTTACAAAAAATTCACACGATTATGAAAAATTTTATATAATGGAACAAAAATCAATCCAAGTAACCGGCAATAAAAGACTACTTTTTCTTCAGAGATTTGAGAATTTCTATACGTAAAAATATTGCTTATAAAATTCCCAGGATTTTCAAATTTGAAATTAAAATACCTGTGATAAAACAGAATCAGAGGGGTAAAATCTTTAGTAACTTTTATACATCTGGCGCCCTCTTCACCATTCGTAGCCGACTCAACAGTATAGGCATTTCTTTTGATAAGATTCTTGCCAATACTTTCAAGATAGAAGTTTCATCATCAATTACAAGAATAGGATTAAGCGTTCGCGCAAGTATCAAAGGAACTATCAATCACATAATCGAGATATTTCTTTTCCGCTTGTACAAAATCCTGGTATTCATAGTAATTGAGATTTTCTTCGGTCTCGAATTTTTTCTTGTACTGTTGTATCAGTAGTTCCAGGCCGATGTTTTTGCTCGTATTGTCTTTCATGTTCCGCCTCCTTATCCTTCTTTGAATTTAAATATACGGGTGCATGGATGTGCCGGTGTTATCACCAGTGCTGTCAAAATAGTCGTATTTTTTTCTTATTGCGTAATCATTAACTGCTGTGCCACTACGGAAATACAACTTAGCCGATACTGTTTCGTTAAAGATAGAGGAATATGAAGTACCAAAAAAAGAACAACAATAAAAACACTGGGAGAAAAGACAAAATCGATACCAGTTTGGTAACTATATTAGTCATTTTCTGAAACATTTCTTCATCTCCTTTTTTATGTAGCGCTTTAATGGCCTATGATGGCTTTCCGTCCCTATTTCACAACATGCTTGGCGTTTTTATATATTTTAAATGATAATGCAATAATCGTTCCAGTTTTGCACAATTAATTGGCTGTATTGCCAAAACGCATAAGCATTAAGGTTTATCATAAAATATTGGGGCGGGGTCTGCGGGATCAGGTGGGGTAAAATTGGCAACAAAAAAGACGCTACATAATTGGAGATTCACCCTAACGGTTATGTTCAGACAATCGGATTAATGTTTTTTTTGCCCGGCCGTCTCTTCTTCTCCTTTTTATTGGACTATTTCGTTATTAGGGGGTTATCCTTGGCTTTAATGCCAAAGTTAAGGCCATTTGGTACCTGTTCCTGCATGCTTAGAATTTAGTTCAGCCTTTTTTTGATAGTAGCCCCTATGGTAAAGGGACATTGATTTTTAAGCACAGCAGAAGCCTATGATTTTCTGTTTGGGCGGGAAATTCTTATGGACATTCTGAATTTGGGTTTACAAAGCCTACAAGATGCAGTCACATTCTTATCCAACCTTGTTGTAGACTGTAGGGAAAATTCCGTGAAGTTATCAGACACACCATACGGGGTAAAGGGCCAAACATTATAGATTCCGTATCTGCAATTGCCGGGGAAATATTTACATTCCTTGACCACATAAAATAAAAAATGGTGGAAAAGTGGTGAAGATTAACTTTGAAACAAAAAAGGCTTTCAACCGAAAAGCTGAAAACCCTTATCATTAAGTGGCTGGGTGATAAGGATTCGAACCTTAATTGACGGAGTCAGAGTCCGTAGTCCTGCCGTTGGACGATCACCCAGCAAAATAATGATTGAGTTTTATACCTTAAGCATGTTTCTTAGTCAAGAAATATCTGGATTCAAAGATTGTTAAAAATAAATCAAATATGGTATATAAGACATTAAGTATTCCGTGTTTTTCCATAAATATTATATATGGGGAGGAGAAAATGACTGTTACAGTATTGATCAAAAGAAAGGTCGCGCCTGGAAATGAAACCCTGCTGGAAGAGTTGTATCGGGGAATGAGGAGTAAGGCTTTGAATCAGAAAGGCTATATCGGAGCTGAAACTTTAAAAAGGCTGGATGTTGCTGGAGAGATTCTGATTATCAGTAAATGGCAGCATATTGATGACTGGTCAAAATGGCTGGTCAGTCAAGAAAGAAGGACCTATCAGGAACGAATTGATACCCTTACCAGCTCTGAAACTAAATTTGAGATTTATGCACATTAATTCAGGAAAAATAGATTGTTAAAAAACCTTAAGGATATTGAGAAACAATTAACAAAGCTGTCTTCTTTTGCAGTGGCGTTTTCAGGCGGTGTTGACAGTTCGTTTCTTCTGGCTGTGGCAAAAAAAGTCAATCCTGAAAAATTACTTGCCATAACTGTATCATCACAATTTGTGCCAAAAAGAGAAATTGAGTCTGCAAAGAGAATCGCCAGTTCAATCGGGGTTGAGCATATCTGTCTCAATGTGGACATTCTTGAAAATGAAGATGTGGCTCGCAATACTACCCAGCGGTGCTATTATTGTAAAAAACAATTATTCTCACTTATACGACAGACTGCTGAAAACTTGGGAATCAGCACCTTGCTTCATGCGGTAAATCTGGATGATTTAAAAGATTTCCGGCCAGGATTAAAAGCCTCAAAAGAACTGGGTTTCCTTTCTCCTCTGGCAGATGCAGAGTTTACCAAATCAGATATCCGGCGGCTTTCAAAAGAACTTGACCTTGAAACCTGGGACAAGCCATCACAATCCTGTCTGGCAACACGGATTCCCTATAATATTAAAATAAAGTATGAACCTCTTGTTATGGTTGATAAAGCAGAAGTTTTTCTGCAGAATCTGGGATTTGCTCAAGTGCGTGTGAGATGCCACGGGAAATCAGCCAGGATTGAAGTTGCCCCTGAATTGGTTGAAACTATATTTAACAAAGAAATCCGGCAAAAGATCTCAATAGCTTTTATAAAAATTGGATTTGAGCATACCAGTATTGATATAGATGGTTATAAAACAGGAAAGATGAATTCTCAAATATTCACTGGTAAACCCTAATGTTGCAATAAGGATTGAGAAACAGGGTGTATCGTGTAGTAAGAAATTGAAAAATTTGTAAAGTAACAATAATGAAAAACCGCAGTCTTAAAAAAGTAAATTTTAAGACTGCGGTTTTGGTTTTATGAAAATTGTGGATTATCTTTTCTGAATTTCAAGATCATTGAAAAAATATCCGATTTCAAAAGCAGCTGTTTCAGGTGCATCAGAACCATGAACAACATTTTTTTCTATATTTGTTGCATAATCTTTTCTGATAGTGCCTTCTTCGGCTTCTTCAAAATTAGTGGCTCCCATGAGCTTTCTGTTTCTTGCAATCACATCTTCTCCTTCGAGAACCATGACAACAATAGGTCCTGAAGTCATAAAATCAGTCAGGCTGCCAAAAAACAGGCGTTCTTTATGAACATCATAAAATCCCTGGGCCTGGATTTTTGTCAGATGAATCATTTTTATGGCGGCTATCTTAATACCATCGGTTTCAAAACGTTTGATTACTTCGCCAATCACGTTTTTTGCAACCCCATCGGGTTTAATTATTGATAATGTTCTTTCCACAATCTAAATCCTTTCAAAATATTATTAAAAATTGTCTTGAAAACTACCATAAAACCGTAATATAGTCAATATTTATACAGACGTGTAAATTTTAACAAAACCATACGCAGATCTCAATATTTCAAATATAATGAAAATTTTAAGGATTGCAGTTACAGGATCAGCAGGCTCGGGAAAGAGTCTTGTCTGTCATCGGTTTAAGACACACGGCCTGGGTACTCTGGATTGTGACGTCATCGCAAGACAAGTTGTGGAACCGGGAATGCCGGGGTTTAAAAAGATCGTAGAAGTGTTTGGTCGGTCTATAGTCCAAAAGGATGGGACCCTGGACAGAACAAGACTGCGAAATGTCATTGTGGATGATGCCATACTGCGAAAAAAAGTGGAAGATATTTTACATCCCCAAATTTTAAGGGAGATGGTCCTGCAAATAGAAAATGCAGTGTATAAAGAAAAAAAGGCAGTGGCAGTTGAAGTGCCTTTACTTTTTGAATTGGGCATGAAGAAACAATTTGATGTCACGATTGCTGTCGTGGCGCAGGATATTGATCTTGTAAAAAGAATTTCTAACCGGGATGAAGTGTCAAATAAAAATGCCCAAAAGATGCTGGACCTGCAAATGTCCCAGGAAGATAAAATGGCAATGGCAGACCATGTTGTAATAAACAAGGGGACAATGGCCGAACTCTTTGAATCTGTTGATAAACTCTTTGATAAAATCGAAAAAGAATTCTTGACAACCTAAGTGTTTTGCCTTATTAATTTGACGGTAATAAAATAAACCTCAACCATCACGTCTGTTTTTCATATCATTTTGGCTTTCAGACTTCAAAAAGGTGTGCCGCAACAAAATACTGTAGTCTGTAAAAGATAATAAACAAAATTTGGGAGAATGAATGAACCTTGTAGAGTTGAATAAGATGAAGATTAGTGAGTTGACCAAGCTTGCTAAGGAATATAAAATTAAAGGGATCGGCGGGCTTAAAAAACAGGATTTGATTTTTACACTGCTCCAGACAAACATCGAAGATAGCGGCCAGATTTATGGTGAAGGCACGCTGGAGATTCTCCCGGACGGCTTTGGATTTTTAAGAGCTCCAGGATATAATTATCTTCCCGGTCCTGATGATATTTATGTTTCTCCATCACAAATTAGAAGATTTAATTTGAGAACCGGAGATACCATCTCAGGTCAGGTTCGACAACCCAAAGATTCTGAACGATATTTTGCATTGCTTAAAGTTGAGGCTGTTAATTTTCAAAATCCAGAACTTGCTGCTGAAACAATCCTTTTTGATAATCTCTTACCCCTATATCCTGAACGTAAAATGAATCTTGAGGCTGAATCAGACAATTATGCCATGCGTGTAATAGATTTGATGTCACCCATCGGATTTGGTCAGCGCGGTTTGATTGTCTCTCCACCAAAAGCAGGCAAAACTATGTTGTTGCAGAATATAGCCAATAGCATGGTTAAAGCTCACAGTGATATCATTCCAATGATTGTTCTGATTGATGAACGTCCGGAAGAAGTGACGGATATGGCA
>JABIYQ010000591.1 GCA_018702715.1 Desulfobacula sp.
CTCTTTACCATTAACGCTGGTAATTCGGCCAGGCTTATTTATAAGGATCAATCCAAGTGTTCAGCCTGGCAGCTCAGGAGTGATTTTCAAACAGACTTATGCCAGCTGTCTTTCAGCCGATGAACAGCTTTCTCTTATTGCACAGTCCCTGCCTTACTCTTCTCCGTCATCACTTTGACAGGAATATTGTAGAATTTGGGAAGAAAAGTCAATGAAATATTTTTATTATACTGCCGCCAAAAAATAATCCGTTCATACTCTAAAGTGTTGACTATCTTTTTTGACCCAGGTCATCGTTTAAATTGGTGCAGGCTTCTTTTGTTCTTGGTAAAAAGGTCAAGAAGAAATTTTTAAAAATGGTGTCCCAAAAATAACTTTCAGAGACTTGTGTGAGAGCATGTTGTTTTCCGTGATTTACAACCCCTGTTTTAAATGATACTTGAAAATAGACTCTTTTAAATTGTTTATTAAAAAAGAGAGAATCAAAAGGTTCAGGCAGAAGGATTTGCCTGCATAAAGCCTATGAAAGATGATTTAGTCAAAATTCGCGTCGCAGATATTTATTTGGATGAATCCATATATCCAAGAGAAAATATCGATCACAAACGCATTAATATCTTTGTTGAAAATCTTCGGGATGAATTTTTGTTTGATCCCATTGAGGTTCAATTGTATCCCGGCAAAAAAGGAAGGTATAGGATTTTGGACGGGGCTCACAGGTGGAGTGCCTGTAAAAAAGCCGGTCAAATTGAGATCAACGCAATTGTTAAAACGCTTTATAAAATAGATCCTCTGCTCTATGCGGCAAAAATGGCGATCGGTCCAAGACAGCTTACTGAAGTTGAAACAAAAAATACGGCCAGGCGTGCCTTTAACGCCAATCCCAAATTAACATCTTCTGAAATCGGCAAATCCATTGGCAGATCAAGACAGACTGTTGACTCATATATCGCTGATTTAAGGGCCACAAATCTTTTGGCACTTGGCCTTAAAGTATTTCATTTAAACCAGCTGGGTATTCCACAAGAGAGGATTGCAAAAAGATTGGATGTATTGCAGCAGACGATATCAAGCTATTTACAAGAAATGCCAGAGATGGCATTTCTTGTAAATAGCGATTTAGCAAAAGGGTATACCGTGCCGCAGGTTGCCCAAAAGCACGGTTGGCCTGAGCCTTTGGTGTGGTCACAGTCCCTGAAATCAAAGGGTGATCAAACCCGGTTTAAAGAACTCAATTGGGCGCTCAAGCCATGGGATGTGTGGGATTTTAATGATGGCGATAAAAGATTCGGGGATGCCAGGCCAAATCGTATGCCTGCCCAGGTAATTGCCCATATCCTGTATTTTTTTTCAAAACCGGGCGATCTGGTTTTTGATCCGATGGCAGGGGGAGGTGTGTGCCCGGATACCTGTCTTGCCATGGAAAGACGATGCTGGAGTCTGGACATGGATGACAGACCTGATACAAGACCGGAGATTGAACCCTGGCATTGGGATTTGGAAGGAAAATGGGAAAATTTACCCATTATGAACGCCAAGAAAAAACCCGATCTGATCATCTGGGAGCCACCTCGTTTTGACATAGCCGAAAAAGGGGATGGTAAAAGGGATATCTCAGGACTTTCAAAAACAGAGTATTTGAGATTTTTCGAAAAGTTCTTCTTTTTTTTAAAGAAAATATCCAAGAAAAAAACCAGGCTTGGATTTATTTTTACAGATTTTCGCGATTATGAAAACTGCCCGGCTGATCAGGAAGATCCAAACCAGGCCATTTTAATTGATGCATATTGTAAAGTTTTAAAAACAACGGGATGGAAACTTACTCATATCATTCAGACACCTTTATCTTCTGAACGATTTAGTGCAGAATTGACAACCCCGATGCAGAAAAAAAGGATACTTGGCGTTACTAGCAGATATGTCCTGATTTTAAAAGGCGTATGATTATATAAGGAAATGGTATAAGGTTTTTTAATTTTTTCATCAGTTTCAAAACGGCCAATTCTTTGCATTTTAAACAAGAACGGGTTTTTGAATTTCCTTTTCATTTTTTTCCAGCGTGGATAATTATATTTTAGTTGCATTGTCACTATTCGTTTGATATTTTTTCTGTGCATAGGACCTCTGTTTTTGTGCTGTTATTTTTTTGTTTTGGCGAACGAAAATGATATGCTAAAATATAGGTTTTTTTGCAATACAACAATTTGAAATTATTGTATTTTTTCAAAAATTAAAAATTGATTTCAACACCCTTTAATAGTAGTTGATGGGTTAGAATTAAACTCAGAATTTTACTTGATCCTATAGATGCCCAAACTATGGGATCTGCTTAAGGAAATATTAATATTTAAATCAGGAGAGATATCCAAATGGGTTACTTTCAATTTGCGAAAAAGATATTGGATAATACAGGTGAAAGTATGATTC
>JABIYQ010000104.1 GCA_018702715.1 Desulfobacula sp.
CATGACTCCATCAGATGATGGTGATGCAGGATCATAAATCCGAGATATTGCCCGGATTCTTTGGAAAGAAAGGTTGATGCAGGTTTTGAATTGGAATATTTTTCGTCGACCTTTACAAGGAGTTCTAATGCAGACAGGCTGTTTAAAAGCATGGAAAGTCCCCGTTTGTCAACTTTCAGTTTTTCATTGATCTCATCACATGATAAAGTCTTTGATCCGATAACAGTGAAAATATCAAGTTTTACACCCGTATGGAGGGTGCAGGTTTTCCAGTAATATCCTGACATTTCAAGAAGACTTCCCGGGTTCCAGTTAAATGATTCCATGTTGACTCCTTTTCCTGAAAAAGATGGCTTGCCAAGAACAATATTGCCAATGTTCTGTGAAATTTAAAGAATAACGCAAATCAATTATATCGGACAATCCAGATTCAAACAAGAAAGGTTGGTGATTTTTTTGAAATTTAAATTTGATTGTTAAATTTAATTTGTTTTGAATGGGAACATATTGTATGTTTATCCTATGAAATATTTAGCCAATGACGACCCCAAACTTGCCGAACTGGTCAACAAGGAAGAAAATCGGCTTGAAACCACATTAAACCTTATCGCTGCTGAAAACCATTCCCCCCAATCCATCCTGGAGATCATGGGTTCAGTCTTCAATACAAAAACCATTGAAGGATATCCAGGAAACAGGTTTCATTCCGGCTGCATCCAGGTTGACAAGGTTGAAAATCTTGCCATTAAAAGAGGGAAAGCTCTTTTTAAGGCAGAACATATTAATGTCCAGCCCCACAGCGGCACATCCGCCAACCTGGCAGTCTATTTCAGTGTGTTGAAAATAGGAGCTCCGATACTTTCCATGAGCCTGCCCCATGGCGGTCATCTTTCCCATGGACACCCGGCCTCAATTACCAGTAAATGCTTTGATTTCAGTCATTATAAGGTAAATCCTGAAACACAGAGGATTGACTATGATCAAGTCAGGCAAATGGCCCATTACCTGAAACCCAAAATGATAGTTGCCGGTGCCAGTTCATATCCAAGGCTGATCGATTATGAAAAAATGTCTCAAATAGCCAGGGAGGTATCTGCTTTTTTCCTGGTTGACATGGCCCATTTGGCAGGCCTTGTGGCAGCAAAATTAATCCCAAGTCCAGTTACCCATGCTGATTTTGTCACATTTACCTGTTACAAAACCATGATGGGTGGCAGAGGGGGTGTGATCCTTTGCAAAGATATTTTTAAGAAAAAAATAGATAAAGCAGTATTTCCCGGGTGCCAGGGTACCAGTGCCGTCAACATGATGGCTGCAAAGGCATTGATTTTTAAGCTTGCCAAGGAAGAAAAATTTATTTGGGTCCAGAAAAAAACCCTTGAAAACGCCAAAACCATGGCCCGGGCTTTGATGGAAAAAGGATATACTATTATCAGCGGTGGAACGGATAATCACCAGGTGCTGATTGATCTTAACTCTAAGGGTATTTCAGGCAAATCTGCAGAACTAAGTTTAGAAGCAGTCGGAATTATTTTAAACCGCAATGTAATACCGCAGGATGATAACACCCCGGGCAAAGTCAGTGGAATCAGGCTGGGAAGTTCTGCCGTGTCGGCCAGGGGAATGGGAGAAGCCCAGATGCAAAAGATTATTGAACTAATGGATATGGCATTAATGAACCAGACAAAAATTGGGATAATAAATCAGGTTAAAGACCAGGTATTAGAACTTTGCAGAGAATTTCCAGTTAACGGGGCAGTCTCAATAATGAAGAATCAATAAAGAAGAAGCGAAAATGAAATTACGTAAACACAATTTAAGGTTTAATTTATATAATTTTCAATCTTTATTGAATTTAATAAAGACAAAAAGGCGGCAGTCAAGATAATGGATACACTTTTTTTCTGGATCTCCAAGCTCATGTGGATCGTTATATCCCCGGACAGTTTATTGGTAATATTGGCTATTGTTGGACTGGCCCTGCTGTACATAGGGTCTTACAAAAAGGCCAAGGCATTCTTAGGGATAATGGTTTTTATCATGGTAATGATAGCTATTTTTCCCGCCGGGGAATGGCTTTTATCTCCTTTGGAAATGCGGTTTGCCACAAACCCTGAATTACCCGATAAGATTGACGGGATCATTGTTTTGGCTGGTGGGGAAGATCCTTATCTTTCAGCCCAGTGGGACCAGGTGGAGCTGGGCGGGGCTTCTGAAAGAAATTTTGCTTTTATGCGGTTTATAAGACAATATCCTGATGCCAGGCATGTTTTTACGGGTGGAAGTGGGAGCCTGAAACACCCGCAATACAAAAGCACCCATGTCGCCAAAAAGCTGTATTCAGAACTGGGAATTGATACTTCTAAAATCGTATTTGAAGAATTATCAAAAAACACTTACGAAAGTGTTAAGCTTTCAAAGACCCTTATCAAGCCAAAAGGTAATGAGAAATGGGTGCTCATCACCACATCCTGGCATATGCCAAGATCCGTGGGCATTTTTGAAAAATTTGATTGGCCTGTCATTGCCTATCCCGTCGACCATTACACAGACCCGCAGGACCTTTTAAGGGTGTCTTTGAGTTTTTCAAAAAACCTGAATATTTTGAAAATGGCAGTTAAGGAATGGGTGGGTCTTGTTGCCTACTATTTAACGGGTAAAACATCTGCTCTGCTGCCCCGCCCGCAACCTCCGGGCACCCAGGCTTAAACCGCCTGGTTCGGTGCCGGACACAGGCTATTGATAAAATGCTTTTAGGACTGCAGATGAAATAAAGCAAACTGAAATAGCGAAGGATTTTGGTTCATCTACAAGGCGCATTAAAGGTTTAATAGCAGGCCTATTTGGCCTTTGATGCAACGCAGTAGATGGGCCAAAAGACAAGCAATTTCGTTTGCTTTATAAAATTTGCGGTCCTTAGTTAGCGATTACTAAAAATAAAAAAATAAAAAGGATAAAAAAATATGGAAATAAATCCGGATTTTATTTCACCCTGCGGGCTTTATTGCGGAGTCTGTGCAATTTATATTGCGCATCGTGATAATAACAGCAAATTTAAGGAAAGGTTAAAGGGGCTTTATTCAGGAGAAGTTTTTGGCAAAGGCACGCTCCCAAATAGCAAAAATCTATCAACAGAGGATATTGCCTGCCGCGGCTGCTTATCGGATGATTTGTTTATGCATTGCCATCAATGTGAGATCAGAGACTGCACCCAAAAAAAAGGGTATACGGGATGCCATCAATGCGATGAATTTCCCTGTCAGCATATTGAAAATTTCCCCATGACCATTGGGAAAAAGGTAATTTTGCGAGCCGTCCCATATAGACGGAAAGTCGGTACAAAAAAATGGATACAGGATGAAGAAGCCCGTTATTTTTGCCCGGAATGTGATAACAAAGTTTTCCGGGGCGTTGTAAAATGTAATAATTGTAAAGCAAACCTGGATCTGGATTAATTTTTTATAGTAAGAAAAACAGCTAAGGACCGCAAATGAAATAAGTTGAGCAGAAATAGCGCAGGCCAATCTTTAAAATCTGGTGGCCCATATACAAGGCGCATTAAAGGTTGCATACTATACGTATTCGGCCTTTGATGCAACAAAGTAGATGGGCCAAAAGACAAGCAATTTCG
>JABIYQ010000209.1 GCA_018702715.1 Desulfobacula sp.
ACCATGGGCCAGATTTAAAACATCCATTAGACCAAAAATAAGGGAAAATCCCGATGCAGTTAAAAACATCAACATCCCCATGGAAAGACCTGCAATGGTTAACACCATATAGGTATTAAAATCCATCCCAAATAAAGGCAAAAACCATATACCGATACCCACAATCCAGCCAGCCCATTTTTTTATATCAGTACCTTGTTGTTCGGCGATATCAACAGCGGCCATAATTCCTCCCTTTTTTACCCAATTCCCAGATATTTCTTTTTAACTTCTTCATTTAGTACAAGGTCTTCCATTTTGCCCTGGTGCACGGTACGTCCATCATCCAATATAAAATATTGTTCACCCACAAGGCTTGCCATATGAAAATTTTGTTCTACCAAGACAACAGTTGTTTTATCTTTTATCTGTTTTAAGACTTCCCCTAAATGATCAACAATGATGGGTGCAAGCCCTTTTGCAGGTTCATCAATAAGCAACAAAGGTCTTTCATCCACAAAAGAGCGTGCAATTGAAACCATCTGCTTTTGGCCACCGCTTAAATTTCCAGCCTTTGCCTTCCAGAATTTCTTGATATCAGGAAAAAGTTCCCAAACTTTTTCCATTAATTGCCAGCTTTTTTCGCTCTCGTTTATCATGGCAAGCCTGAAGTTTTCCTCCACTGTCAGTTCACTTAATACAACTTTATTTTCCGATACAAAACCGATACCTTTTCGAGCGATCTCATAGGGCTTTTTTCCTCCAATAGAATCTCCCAGGAAGGTAATGTCACCACTGGTTAAGGGATTAAGCCCCATTATGGTCCGAAGAGTGCTGGTTTTCCCGGCACCATTTCTACCCAGAATGGTCGTTGGAACACCCTTTTTGATGGTAAGGCTAACGCCCTGTAAAATATGGTGCGAACCGATGTGGCTATGAATATCTTTAAGTTGCAGAATGGCTTCATTCATTGTTTTTTACACCTCCTCCCAGATAAGCGGCCATGACTTGTTCATTATTTCTCACCTTATCCGGCACATCATTGGCTATGAGGCGGCCTTCCTGGAGAACTGCAATGGTATCGGAAATTGCCATAATCATATCAAATTTATGTTCCACTAAAACAATGGTTTTGTCTCCCAGTGCTTTTATTTCCTTTATCACATCCAAAATTGCCGGTACCTCCTCAATACTCATGCCGGCAGTTGGTTCATCAAGCATCAATACATCAGACCCAAGTGCCAGCAGCATGGCAATTTCAAGCTTTCTCTGTTCTCCATGGGAGAGGGCATTGGCTTCATTGGCCCATTTGCTGTCCATTAGTACCTGTTTTAATATTTCATAAGCCTCATCTTCCAGTTCAGGATACTTGTGAAAGTGATTCCAAAAATCCATTCCAATATTTTCTCGGGCCTGTATTGCTAACCGGACATTTTCTAAACATGTCAAGGTTGGAAAAATATTGGTTAACTGAAAAGAACGTCCAATTCCTTTTTTGCATCGATCTGCCGGGTCAAGGGCGGTGATATCTTCACCGTTTAAATAAACATGGCCTTTACTGGCTTTGTATGCGCCCGTGATGAGGTTAAAAAAAGTGGTCTTTCCAGCCCCGTTCGGACCAATAATGGCTTTAACTTTATTGGTTTCAATCTTAAGATTGAGCTCATTAACGGCGATGTGTCCACCAAAACGGATGGTCAGATCACGGGTCTCAATTATCGGCGTATCATTCATATTTATCCTAACCCTTACCTTAAATTAATTGGCTTCAATAATATCCGCAATTTTGAAAAGGCCCCGGTTTTCCGGGGCCCTCTTATCTTATGGGTTTATCTGCCGCAAGGTAAAGGCAAATCTTCGATGCTCAGTTCTCGAATCAGTTCAGGTACGATATGATCAATTTCAGGATAGGATTTAAATTTGAAATGGAACATGGACTGTAATGCCTGGTTGTCACATTCCTGGAACTTCATTTTTCCTTTTGGAGTCATAAATTCCATGCCTTTCATGGCTGCAACCATGGCTTCAGTTTCCACTGATCCGGCTTTTTTAATACCTTCTACAACTGCCATAGCTGCTGCAAATCCGCCGCAATGGAAGAAATCAGGAATATCATTATATTTTTCTGCGAATTTTTTTATCAACCATTTGTTCTGTTCATTGTCGTGCATTTTATAATAGTAGTAGGCAGCACCTTCTCCACCATCAAATTTATTTTTATAGGCTTTTAACACGGGAATGATGTTCCCGCCACTTGATAGAGTGATGCCGTGTTTACTTTCCAATTGCATGGATTTAAGTTTGTTTAAAGGACTTCCTTTTCCAGCCCAATTGAGAACCAGATATTTTTTTGCACCTTCCGGAGCATCTTTAAAGGCTTTAACAATACGCAAACCAGGCGCTGTAAAGTCCTGGGTCTTCATAGGAACAAATTCCTTATGAATGATCGTACCGCCCGCAGCCTTAACAGCTTTTTCAAATGCATTGACATAACCATGTCCGTAGGCATAATCCTGGGCCAGGGTAGCTATATAGACATCTTTTTTACCTTTAACCAGGGCAATGGCACCGGCAAGGGCATCATGGGAGGAGCTTCTTGAAACCTTGTAAACATATTTATTCCCCTTAGGACCGACAATGGCCTCGGAAACAGCAGTACTCACCACCAGCAGTTTTTTGAATTCAGCTGCAACAGGAAGCATGGCCATTGCACAGGCCGAAGATGTTGGACCGACGGCAATGTCAACATCTAGGTCTTTATAAGCATTAATAAGCAATTGTTTTGCTTCTGCAGGTTGGGTTTTTGAATCCATATTGGTAATTTCAATTTTTTTTCCTAAAAGCTCCATTGTTCCATTTGTAGCGTATTCCATACCTAGTTGAAATCCAATTTTACCCTGCTTTCCATATGTTTCAAGGGGTCCGCTCAAAGATTCAATAAAAGCAATTTTGATTTTTTCTCCAGCCATTGCAGCAGGTGTAAAAAGGAACAAAGCCAATACAAAGATTAAAATACCTTTAACACACATTCGTTTTACCATTTCATACCTCCATCTGTTTAAAGTTATAAAACTATTTAAAAGGAATAAACATTTGCCGAGCTTAATTTGTAATGGCCTCTTGAATAAGGTTGTTTTAATTTGACAAAACTTAACATAAGCTTTATTCACAGGCTATTTCAAATTTTTTTTATAGTCAATTTACTATTTTTATACAATTTTAATGGCTCATATTGAACTGCCTTTTTTAAGGTCTTCCTCCATAAACCCTTAAGGCAATAATTTTTTAGATTAGAAATCCGCATCTCAATTTCAATCTATAATTGCCTGATACGTCAAGACTCTTAATTCACGGCGAATGGGATAAGCACTGGAAGGTCTTAACTGGGTTAAAAAAATAACAGTCATGTCTTCAACAGGATCTATCCAAAAGGCAGTACTTGCAGCCCCACCCCATGCATATTCTCCGGGAGATCCCATTATGCAGGCTTTTGCCGGATCTATCATCACTGAAAATCCCAAACCAAACCCAATGCCTTCAAAGGTGGTTTCATTAAAAGTTGCTTGGCCCATCTCTGCCAGATCACCGGGCAAATGGTTGCAGGTCATGAATTCTATGGTTTTTCGACCTAAAAGCCGCACACCGTCAAATTCTCCTTTACCACGCAATAATTCAGTAAATTTGAAATAATCACCCAGGGTAGAAAGCAATCCGGCTCCTCCTGAAAAGGTTTGAACCGAACCGATACTGAAACTGGTTTGACTTGGATCACTTAAGGCCATTGGATTTTCATCAGTGACTTCGTATAGGGAAACAAAACGGTCTATCTTGTTTTTGGGCACAAAAAAACCTGTATCCTGCATATTCAAAGGTTCAAATATTTTTTGCTTCAGGTATTGATCAAAGGTTTGTCCGGACCAGATTTCCACAAGACGG
>JABIYQ010000341.1 GCA_018702715.1 Desulfobacula sp.
ATTTGGCCTTTGATGCAACGCAGTAGATGGGCCAAAAGACAAGCAATTTCGTTTGCTTTATAAAATTTGCGGTCCTTAGGTTTTGAAATATCGCAAATCAGTAAAAATATCATTGTTTGGATTTACAGCCTCACCCTATATAAAATTAAATAACATTTATTATAATCAGATGACAATAATTTATTAAAATTCTTAAACATGCATGCTAAAAATCTTTATTTTTTCAATATTCTAATACGCTTAACTTTCTATTTTTATACATTATTATTTCTCCAGACCCTTTATTGACTTCACGTCTAAACAAAGATAAAGTATGCTCCTTTATAAATAAAATTTTTTTGAGCATATAAAATTGAAAAATAATAAACCCTTTCAACAAATAGCACCGGCAGTACCAGAAATGATTGTGGAAATTAAAAAATGCCCCTCCATGGGATTTATTTTTTTCAAAGCATTTTTGATTTCACCTTTTCGCTCCAATTTGATTAAAGATAAGGCTATTATCAAAAAAACCCGAATTGTTTTAAAAAATTACCTGCCGGATAAAGAGCGGATTAAAAATTACAGGACAGTGTGTGGTTTTTCAAAAAACAAACCCGATGTAATCCCTATATCCTATTTACAGACACCCTTTATCGGTCTTCTGGGTAAATTTATTACCTCATCTTTCTTTCCCATCAACCCTTTGGGACTGATCCATATCTTTCAGTCTTTTGAACAGAAAAGACCTGTGTCCTTTGATGAAATTCTTGATCTTGCCTGTACACTTGACACCATAAAGAAAACAGATAAGGGCATTGAAACAGGCTTTACCCTGGAGGTCATGTCCCAGGGCAAACTTGTCTGGAAGGGCATATCTGTCTTTTTCACCAGAAGCCATGTAAGAAAGAAAAAAACCGCAAAAAAAAAAGATGACATATTTTTAGAAAAAAAAGAAACCATCCTTGCTCCATCCAATACGGGCAGAAAATATGCAAGCGTATCCGGCGATTATAATCCTCACCATCTTTACTCGGTTTTTGCCAAGCTTTTTGGATTTAAAAGGGCCATTGCCCACGGCATGTGGAGTCTTGCAAGGGTTATTGCAAGTCTTGACAAAAAATTCGACATTCATGATTCAGCCACGGTTGAAGCCTCTTTTAAACTGCCGATTTTCATGCCGGCAGCAATGTCCCTTGGATATGAATATCAAAATGACACACAAAGCCAACAGACCATTGTAAACTTTGAACTTCGTGATAAACAAAAAGGGCTTCCCCATTTAAAAGGAAAGCTTTGGAATAATAAATAAGGTAGTAAACCATGTTGGGTTCTGTATTTGCACTGACTTCAGCCTTTTTATGGGCCTGCGCTGTGATCCTGTTCAAAAAAAGCGGAGATGTGTTTTCTCCTGTTTCTTTAAATATCTATAAAAGTATTGTGGCATTGGTCCTGGTTTCTCTGACTATGGTGATCCTTGATATACCTTTTATCCCGGACAAACCCATCAATGACTGGCTTTTGCTTGCAGTATCAGGCTTTATCGGGATTACCCTGGCAGATCTTTTCTTTTTTATGGCACTAAACAGCCTGGGTGCGGGCATTGTAGCCATAGTGGAATGCCTTTATCTCCCCAGCGTGATCTTTTTTTCTTTTATCCTGCTAAAGGAAGATTTAAGCCTTGGTGCTATTATCGGAGGGCTCTTGGTACTTACAGCCGTTTTTGTCGGGTCAATGAGAACAAAAAAAACTTTGGATAAAACACAGGAAAGCAAAAGCCCGTTGCCTGGTATTATTATTGGCTGTCTTTCCATGATCTTTCTGGCTGCCGGTATTGTGATGATAAAAGACTTACTGGAACGAACCGATGTTTTCTGGGCAACCCTTGTCAGAGTGGCGGCAGCAACTGTCTCTTTGCTGGTCCTTATATTATTTCACCCCAAACGCAGGCAATACTTCAGAGAACTCAAATTTTCAAGAGCCTGGTTAACGGCCCTTCCAGCCTCTGTTATCGGAAATTATCTGGCACTGCTCTGCTGGGTTGCAGGAATGAAATATACAACAGCATCCAGAGCCGCTATTTTAAACCAGATGTCCTCGATTTTCATCTTCATTCTGGCTGCTGTTTTTCTAAAGGAAAAAATAACCATTAACAAAACCATTGCCATACTTCTGGCATTGACCGGTGCTGCTCTGACTATTTTCAGTAATTAGTGTTTGAACGAAAACTCGCCCAAACACGGGTTTTCGGTAAGGCACTAATTAAGATTCAACCCTGACCCAATTAAAATCCGACAGTATGGTATAAAGACAAGGAACTACCAGCAACACCAGAATCGTAGACATCAATAACCCAAACACAATGGAACAGGCAAGGGGTATCAGGATCTGGGCCTGCATTGACTTTTCCGATAAAAGAGGCAAAAGGCCCGCAATGGTGGTCACCGATGTCAGCACCACAGCGCGGAATCTTTCCCTTGATGCTATTTTTCCTGCCTCGGCCACGGATTTACCTGTAGCGGTATTGAGTTTGATAAAACTGACCAGCAGGATAGAATCATTCACAACAATGCCGGCAAGGGATACAAACCCCAGGATACTTGGCATGCTAAGATCAAGTCCCATAATAATGTGTCCCCAGACAACACCTATAAAAGCAAAAGGGATAGTGATCATGATCACCAGGGGTTCCTGATAGGATCTGAATTGAAAACTTAAAAGACAGAACACACCAAAAATACCGATACCAAAGGCTTTAATCATGCCGCCTATGGAAGCTTTCATCTCCTTTTCCTGTCCCTCCAGCCCTATGATGATATTGGGAAATTGTTTTTTAAGTTGCGGCAGGAACCTTTTCTTTGTATCTGCGATGATATCCGCTGCATTGGCCACCCGGGTATCCACATCCCCGGTCACAGTGACAGTCCTGTCGGCATCCACGCGTTTGATTCCGGCATATCCCCGGCTGTGGGTAATGTAAGCCACAGTGTTCAGAGGAACACGCTCTCCATTACCGCTCATGAGATAAAAGTTTTCAAGATCTGCCATGCTATCCCTGTCAGGGCCTGCCATCTGAAGATTAACCTCATAGGATTCATCCCTTACAATGATCTCACTGGCAGTGATACCGTAGAAGGCAGCTCTCAGTTGTTTTGAAATGCTTCTTGCATCAAAACCTCTGATCTTTGCTCCTTCTTTTAGTTTCACTTGAATTTCGGGTTTACCCGGCCGAAGATCATCATAGAGATCTGACACACCTTCGTAAGAATAAAACCAATTGATGAGCTGTGTGGATGCAAGCTTTAATTCATCCAGACTGTTTCCCTTGAGCCGGATTTCTATGGGAAGCCCACCCGGCCCGATGGAGGGCTCTTTAAACGCAATGGCAATGGCATCAGGGATGTCCCCGGCAATGGTTCGCCACTCACCAATAATATCATCCATGGTACCGGTTCTGTTTTCTGCGCTCAAAAGGTCCAGGGAAATAGTTGCCACATGACTGCCCTTTTCCCCGGCATCTGCATTGGTATTATACAATATGCTGATATGCTTCACCACATGGGCACCCCCTGGCTGGGACGAGGAAAGCCGAGCACTCATCTTTTGGGCGGCTGTCACCATCTGGTCCACATATTTTTCTGTTCTTTCCAAAGGCGTTCCCTGGGGAAAGAGAATCCTTGCCTGGAGCACGTCCCCTTCGATGTCAGGAAAGGCCTGAATTTTCAAACGCCCCCCCGCGATCATGGAGATGGAGAAAATAAAGGCAAATATGACAAGCCCGATAAACAGATACCTAAAATTCACTGCCACATCAACGACTTTCCCCAGGGCATTTTCCCTGAGCCATTCAAGCCCGGCTTCCATCTTCTGGCGGAATTTATTTTTCTGGTTTTTTTGGCCTTTACCCCTATGGCTTGAAAGGGAATGGGACAAATGATTGGGAAGGATCAAAAATGCTTCCACAAGACTCACGGACAGGGTCAGGATCAAAATCACAGGTATAACATAGAGGACCTTTCCAATATCACCAGCCATGCTCAATGCAAGAGCTCCAAAAATAAACAAGGTGGTTAAAAAAGACGAAAAGACGCCTGCTGCCACCTCTGAAATACCATCCACAACGGCGTTGAAGGAATTTTTACCCTTCTCAAGGTGAGCTGCAATATTCTCGGCAATAACAATGGCGTCATCCATGAGAAGACCCAGCCCTATTAACAACCCCACCATGGAAAGCATGTTAATGGAAAGCCCCATAAGTTTCATAAAGAAAAAAGTCAGGAAAAAAGATACAGGCAGACCCATGGCCACCCAGAAGGAAAAGCCAAAAGGGAAAAAGAGCAGCATGGCCAAAAATACGAGGATCAATCCCTGCACTGCATTTTTTATCAGCATCAACAGGCGATCCCGAACAATTTTTGACACATTCTGGGTAATGACAAATGAAACACCCAATGGTGCACGGGCCTGCTCCTGCTCTAAAAATTTAGTAACCGCATCCATTATTTTCAAGGCATCTTCAGACTTGGTTTTGGTAATCTGTAGAAGCCCGGCCCGTTTTCCATCAAACAATATCTTATCTTCATCATCCATGAACCGGTCGGAAATAGCAGCAATCTCCCCCAGACGAATTTCAGCACCGGTTTGGGAAGATACCACGATAAGATCTTCCAACTCATGAAGGGTTTTTCTTTCTTCTGAAAACCGTATCAGGATATCTGACGTCCTTGTTTCAAGGCTTCCCGCCGGCAAATTCAGGTTCTGGGCTGCCACTGCCTCCTGGATATCAGAAACGGAAAGACCCAGTCGCATCATATTATAGAACGGAATCTCAATTAAAAACTCATGATTGGAAAACCCGAGGATTTCAACCTGTGAAACCTTATCAAGTCTCTTTAACTGATCTTTCAAATCTTCGCAATAAAACTTTAAATGCAGCGGACTCATGGGGCCTGTAACCGCAATGGACACCACAGGATCTGTCCGGTTAACCCTTTTTACAATAACATCTTCCACTTCTCCGGGAAAATCATTAATGGCCTCAACTTCTGTTTTGATATCATTGAAAAACTCGATGATATCATTACCTTCCTCCATTTCCACCACAACAGAGGCCATGCTTTCCATGGCCGTACTCTTGACCTCGACAATATTGCTCACACTGTCAATGGCATCTTCGATTCGCCGACAAACAGAGGCTTCTACATCATCGGCGGTGGCACCGGGATATGCGACTGAGATTTCAACCGCATTAACAGAAAAATCCGGAAAGGTTTCCCGTTTCAAATCCGTCACTGAGATGGCACCCAGGGCGAGAAAAAGCAACATCAAAAGATTGGCTGCCGTGGGGTGGGCACACATATACGATATGATCTGTTTAAAGGCTTTCATCGTGGATGAGTCTCCCCAAAGGCCTGTTGTTTCAATAGTTCCAGAACCTCTACCGCCTGAACCGGTTTCAACAGCATCCCTTGTATAGCCGGCATAAGATCGGCCAGCACAAGGGTTTCTCCCTCTTTGATTCCTTTAGTCAGAACGGCTATATCCGCCATATTGAACTCAACACCCACCGGCCTGATTTCAAGACGGTTTTCCAGGGTACAGATATAGACCTTTTTGTCATGGACAGCGCTTCTGGGCACTACAAATCTGTCGGGTAAAGGCCTGCCTTTCAATTCCACTTCCACATACATATTTGTGACCAAAGGGGGTCGTTTGCCTGGAATAACATTTTCATAGGGCTTGTCCACGGTGATATAAATGGTAAGGGCACCGGTCTTAAGATCCATGGATTCACTGGTCCTGGAAAAGGTACCATCCCACTCAATGGGGAATTCCCCGTCCATGGGAAGTCTGACCTTGGCTTTAATCCCTATTGCCCGGCGCAATGTTTCCATATCCGGCATCTGTCCTGCACTGCCCCCATACTGCCTGGGCAGAAGAGTCATAAAACTTTTAGGTGTCAGGGAAACGGGAATTTCGGCCCTGTCAACGCTTTCAGCTTCAACCAGAATGGTTCCGGCCGCTGCAAACTGGTACAATTCAACGTTCACAACAGACAAACGGCAATCAAAGGGTGCACGGATTTCCGTCCTGGCAACATCCAGCCTGCGTTCTGTCACCGTTGATTCTCCGGATTTTTTCTGGGCCAATAAAGCTTTTTTCTGGGAGGGGATCAGATCCAGGGTATTCTCCAAATTATTCATAGTTGTCTGGTGGGACAAAAAAGTTCTTTCTTCCTTTTCAAGATCAGAATTGGAAATATATCCATTTTTGAATAATTCGCGTTTCCGTTTCAACTCCTGGCCTGCGCTGGCAAGGGATTTTTTTTCAATGGTCAAAAGGCGTTGTATATTTTTTTGGGATTGAGCAAGCTCTCTGAGCTTTGCATCCACATTCATCACATCTGCCACACCCCGGGTTTCAGCTAAGCCGTAGGAAGTAGTATCAATTTTAAAAAGAATCTCGTCTTTTTTTATAAAATGCCCTTTTTTCAGATTCTCGTTAACATTAACAATTTTCCCACTGACTTCGGAAATAGCCTGCCAGGTCCGGTCTGCCTCAACATACCCATATGTGGTCACCCTTGGCACAACTTGCATTTTTTCCAAAGGGATCACCCTCACCGTATGAACCCGCTCTTTATTATCAAGACGGACAGGCGCGTCTTTATTCTTTTTCATCACAACAAAAAGGGCTATCCCACATATGATGGGAATTATGATCAATAATTTCTTTAAAAGTTTCATATGGTCTTCCTAATATTTATTTTTCAATTTCATACGGCTTAATGTCAGCATTATCCATAGATGTAGAATGTAAATGCACATCCTGCTGTGGAAACGGTATTTCAATATCCTCTTTTAAAAACCGCTTATAAACAGCAGTATTAAGCAGATGCAGTATTTTACCACGTAATATAGGTTTTGAAACCCAGCATAATAATTCATGGTCAAGGCTTGAGTCGCCAAAGGACCGAAACCGCACGCGGGGCTCCGGGATCTTGCAGACATCAGGGAAATCTTTTGCCACATCAAGCAACACTTTATGTACTTTATCAATTTTAGATCCATAAGCGACCCCCACCTTGACCCGGATGCGAAATTTTTCATGCCTGCCGCCAGCTTCATTGATAATTTTGGTATTCCCCATGATTGAGTTAGGCACCGTGATTTCCACATCATCCCGGGTTAAAAGCCGTGTACTGCGAATACCAATGTTTGTAACAGCTCCCCGCTCACCTGAATCAAGGACAATGAAATCTCCAAGTTTATAGGGTGAATCCGCCATGATAAACACACCTGAAAACAAATTGGCAAGCGTGTCTTTTGCAGCAAAGGAGATTGCAAGACCCAGTATACCGGCAGAAGCTATCCAGGCCGTCAGATCAATATCCCAGACCAGAAAGATAATATAAATAGAAAGACCGGTTACAATGAGAATCAACAAATTGCTGAACAATGGCAGGGTGCGGGTCTGTACCAGTTTAAACCGGCTTTCATCCCGGCTCACAAGGTGGAGTAAAAGCTTAAGAAATCTTGCTGCCGCAAATGTCCAATAAAACACAGCTATAGTTTTCAGTCCACCCATAGTGATAAACAAAAGGGTCTCATTTAACTCCAATCTTTCAGTGGCCAAGGCAAGACCAAAAAGGAGGATACTTAAAAAGACGGGTTTATGAAAAATGTCTATTAACTGGTCATCTAATTTGAGCCTTGTCTTTTCTATCCATCCCTTAACCAGCCGGGTGAAGATTACATCCAGAATCTTTGCCAGACCAAAAAATAAAAGGATTATCAATAGTGCCTGGACATAACGATTGGGTGCAACTTGCGCCAGCATTTCCAATAATTGTTCTTTCCTGAAATCCATCATTTTTCCTTATAATTATTTTCCCATTACCCGGGAATCATTTCCCAGAAAAAAAGAGTTTCTTGTGCAAGAATGGCAGACGTTCTGGCAGACGCTCCGGCAAACGCCACCGTCTGGCAATTCAATATGTCCAGCAGCGCATAATTAAGACCTGCGCCAGCCAGCATGGCCATATAGCTTTGCTCCACAATATTTTTTTTAACCCTGTCTTTTGCCCCGGTTGTCAGGTTGGACACCCCGGCAATGGTTTGAACCTTAAACCCCAGAAGATCGGGCAGCATCTGGATCACATTCAGTACAGTCCTTGCCTGGACAATTCCATCCTCCCATGCCAGGGGCGGTACAACCGGATCAATAATGATTTTCTCTTTTGCCACCCCGGCCTTTTCTGCCCGTTCAAACAACTCAAGCACAATTTCGCATCTCTGGGCCTCATCCTTTGGCACACGACTGCCAGGATACAATAAGAACCCAACAATATCCACATTATATTCTTTTGCAAGGGGTAAAATCCTTTCAAGTTTAAGGTGTTCAAGGGAAAACCCGTTGATGATTACCCGGTTTTTTGCAATCTTGAGACCCGTCTCCATGGCATCCGGATTAGACGTATCAATGAGCAGGGGCAGGTCTGTTACACTCTCAACGGCCTGAATAAAAAAGGCCATACCCTTTTCAGGTGATTTGCCCAGGGGCCCTGTATTCACATCAATGGCAAAGGCTCCTTTTTGAACGCACTGTTTAACAAGGACCTGAATGGGCTCAGGATCAAGATCCTTAAGTGCCTTGTGGATCTCTTGTTTTGTAATCCGCAGATTATCAGCGATGAGTTTCATAAAAGCATTCCTTTTTATCTATAATGTCAGTGACTTGTCCTTGACAACGTAACGGCAACCCCTTCAATTGCTGCAACCAGAACCAGATACAATAGATTCAATATATGTCTCTCCCAAAATATAAATAAAAGAAAATTATCTATCCTATAATACATAAAAAAAGTTTAAATCCAAAGAAAATACATCCCTTAAAAATACACTATAAGAAAATTATGTAAAAAAAACTGGCAACATAAATAGACAGATTGTTCACCCAAAATTTTCTAATCTCTTGAATTTGACGAAAAGCTATCCTTATGATCAGGGCTTGATCAAAGTAATGAAGCGGTTGTTTTCAACCTTCACGATTTTATTTCGGATAAAGCTATCCATGATCTGTTGATAGAGGATCTTATATTCCTTATTAAAATAAAGATCAACTGTCTCCTTGAACCAGACGGTAGTCATTAAGAAAGGAAAAAAGTCTTGTTCGTTTATGGGGTTTTTCATGAGCAGGGTATAGATAATGATTTTCTTGATCAAATCTTTACCGATTCTTTCACGATCTCCCATGTACTGGTCGATCTTCTTTATAGCTATTGATAAAGCAGTTTCTGAGTCTTTAAAAGGTTTACCATGGCCAGGGTAAACCTGCCGGACATCAAGGGATGCTATCTTTTCAAGGGATTTTCGAGCAGAAAACAGGGCCAGACTCCCTTCCACCCGCAGTGTCATGACCGCCATATCGTTTTCCCACAGTGTGTCAGACGAGATTAGTATCTTTTGTTCGCGGTTGTACAAGACGATACCGTCCGATGCATGGCCAGGCGTGTAAATAACCTGGAATTCGTGAAGACCAATTTTGAGAACATCTCCGTCTTCTAATGATCTGGTGCACTCAAAAAAGTCAGCTTCCTGATTGTAGTACCGCCACCAAGTGGCCCAGTCATTCTTGGTTTCGATAAAATATCTGCCAACTGTATGTAGGGCAATATCACACCCGGACTGCTCATGAATTATACGGTTTGCTCCGATATGGTCACAGTGGGTGTGGGTATTGATGATCAATGAAACATCGGCGGGTTTTACTCCAAGCTTTGCTATCTGCGCCACTGTCACATCGGTATCTGCTTTATAGGCGGTATCAATGAGGATCGGTTTTTTGGATACATGGACAAAATGGTTGGCATTTAACCACCCTCTTTCGATGAAGAATAAATCTTCTAAAATCTCGATTATTTGCATAGATGCCATCCTTGAAGGACATTACCTTATAAGACTTGATATTGCAAAAAAATAATTTCATTTTAATATTAAAATACTTTAATCTGGAATAATGGACTATGATACCGGTTCTGGCTCATATATTGGATTCTGAAATTATAATATGAAAAGATCTCAAATACCATATGTTGTATTGCTCAGATTTTTTATAAAGCTCAAACTATGAATACAAGTCTTGACCGACCGTGTTTTGATTACAGCCACTACTGGAAAAAGAAGTCAACACCCTTTCAATAAAGAGCCTTACCCCATAATGATAGACAAAAGTATCGCTCTATAACACTGCAAAATTTTGCTTGCTTTTTTATCAGATTAAGCATTTTCCCTTTAAAAAATTGTCTTAATAGACTCTATAGTTTTTTGGATTTTAAAACGTTAACTGGGGAATAATCGTCAGTTAAAATATCCCCTTCGGTATCCCAGGTTGGTCTTTTGATGAGCTTATTTGCAATTGATTTAAGATTGAATGACAATTGAAATTGATTTTGTATTTGACTAAATTTCTTTTTAACTTCTTTGCGGGATAACCTATCTCTATCCTGAGTTGAAATTATAACCGCATTATTTCCTTTAAAAGTGTAGTTTTGAGTTGCTACTTCTGAATATGTGCGTTGCTGATACTCATATAATTTATTCTTGTGATGTATATTTGATACAACACACCCTCCATTTTTTAGTAGTGAAAAAACTTCCTGTAAAAATTCTTTTGTCGTCAAATGGGATGGGATATATGATCCATTAAATGCATCAAGTACAATTATATCATACCGCAATCCCTTGTTTTTTGCTTGGTGTACGTAAACTCGACCATCTGAGACAATAGTATTTGAAAGAGATGAAGGGTTAAAGTTGAAAAAATCCTTTGCTACATTAACAACCTCGTCATCTATCTCAACAATATCTATCTGTGCGGCTGGAAAATGTTTTGCAAATGTAGAAGGGATTATTCCCCCACCGAGTCCAATAACCAAAATATTTTGAGGTTTTTGGACAAAAGCCAGACTGGCAAAAACCATTTGGGTATATTCAAAAACATGCTTATCGGGTGAATCAAGGTAGATAGCTGATTGTCTATTGGCCCCAGGGCCTTTCGTAAAAAAGAGTGTTCGTATTGAATTATCATCTACAACCCTGATGTAATGATACCTGCTTTCTTTTTCATAAACGACATTTTCGTCTTGGGTGCCTTCGGAAACAGTCAAGATAGATAAAAGACCAACAACAGGTATAAATAAAATAACCAAGATAATATTCAATGATTGATTGTTATCCAGTAGATTCTTTTTTTTAATTGGTTGATCGAGACTCAAAACTATTATTAACCCATTTGTTATAATCTAATTAACATATTTTGATGTAAGGTAGCCTATGATAGCCACCGTTATTAATAACAGGCCTGAAGCAAATAAAATTTTCGTTATACCCATCATTGTAATAAGGTAGAATGCTGTAATAATACATCCTAAAAAACTACCCACTGTGGATGTTGCATATAGCAAACCACTGTTGACCCCTACAGATGCAATTGAGCGTGTGCTCAAGTGAATTGAATAAGGAGAAACCATCCCAAGCAAAACACTTGGAGGCAAAAATAACAGAGTGCTGGATATGAGGGGTCCTAAACGGGGACCAAAGTCCCACAGCTTAATGGTCAGTTCGTCGTAATATATAGGAAGAATGACTATCAACATACCAGCACAAGCAACTATTTTGATCAGCACATAAATTGAGGCCATTTTTTGTGATAAAAAGCCACCTAAAAAATAGCCCAGAGATAAAGATAGAAGAAAGACACCAATAATACTGCCCCAGACCTCTATTCCAGAGCCAAACACAGGGGCAAGCATTCGCCCGCCCAGTATTTCGACCGTCATAAGGACCCAACCACACAGAAATACAATAATATATATAAGAGTTCTACTCACCCCTGATTCAATCCATTATTAAAAATGTAATTTTTATTTTCCATGTATATAGCCTTCTTTATAATCATTGTCTATTTTCTTAAAACGATTATCCTGAAACAGGCGGATGATCGGAACAACAATGCTGTGATGGTTCTCTCGGGAAGGAGGATGTGAATACGAGCGAAAACAAAAGAATCCCGATTGCAAATGAAGTTACTAATGTCCCATGAAACGTATTACTGAAAAAAGACGCACCAAATGGGAGCAGGATTAATACCACTCCATAACTTAAACGCCCAAGCAGACTTTGAATGGAAAGAAACGTGCTTCTTTCCGCCTGTTTTAACAGGGGTGTTACTTCCGCATTAATCAGGGGTGTTGAGATGGCTTTTGAAACAGTTCTTGCCATCAGTAAGACAATAATTATTGGATGAACTACCAGGGCCATCATTCCGATAATTAGAAGCTGGAAAACTGCACAACTGATTAAGACCAGTCTGATCCTGCATCGATGGTGGTAACCTTTCCCGAACCGGGTAAAAAAGCTGCCAATAAGCATGGTTATTGCGAGATGGACACCTATTAAACCGGGTGTTGTTTCTGAAGTTATGCCCATTGTTTGACCGACTTTTTCAAGATACGGTTGATAAAATTCATAAGGGAGGTGAAGTAATACGGTCATTGCAACCGTATAAAGTGTAAAAAAACGAAAACGTTTATCCCATGCTTTTTTAATTAATTCATAAACAGTTATGTTGATTGGTGCAGTTTTTACAGATTTATCAATTTTATTAGGTTCCTTCATCCTGAAGATGAACAATAAAGATATAAAAGCGGTCAAAAATGATGCCCCATAGACCCATTTAAGATCATAGACTGCCATAGCTCCACCGACCAAGGCTCCCAACGCCCCTGCAACAAAGGAGAACTGGAGAGCTTTTGCTTCCCGCCGACCATATTCATCCTGTTTGTTGATTTCATAAAGACTTTCATAATGGAGTGCTGTATCAGTACCTGACGAAAAGGCAAAACCTGTAGCCATAAATATCTGGGCAAGTGCAAATGCAGGAAAGTTGTTTCCTAAAAAGAAAACCAGATATGCCAGTGACAAACTCGCTGAAGAAATCACCAGTGTTATTTTTCGACCAAAACTGTCAGACAGATAACCTGAAGGTACTTCCAAAACCGAGACCCCTACATAGTAAATTGCTTCCAACCAGATTGTCTGAGAGAGCGTCAGTACCGATGTAAAGTAAAGAAAAAATACCGGGCCCCAGAAGTATATATTTCTGAAAAACAGATATACTGGATAATATTTTACATTGAAATGGATCATGTTTTTAGATTGCATTATTAATCAAAGATATTTTGTTATCTCTGCCAATTCCTTTTTAATATCCACTGCCGAACGCGTTTTTATCGCTTCAACACTTAAACAATGGTCTATATGATCCCGAATCAGTGTCTGTTTTGCGTTCGAAACCGCCTTGAATACAGCTTGCAATTGTCTTGCAACATCGGCGCACGATTCACCGTCCTCAATCATGGAAATCACTTTTAACATATGGCCGTTGGCTCTTTTCAATCTTTTAATTATGGCCCCATGGCTTTCATGTGCTTTTTCGATCATGGTGCTCCTTTTTAACAATAACAAATTCTCCAAATATCCTCTATCCCCCCATAGGGGATATTTAAATATATACGGTTAAATAGAGTTTATGTCAATAACGCTTTTAATGTTCTGAAATTATATATAAAATTTTATGGTATCAAAATTATTAAAACGAGATGATATGCAACTCAAAATCTCAGAATTGAAAAGACTACAATTTTATTAAAAACTAACTGTACAATTAATCAAGCACCAAAATAGAAACAAGAGGCAGGGCTTTAATGAACCCTGCCACTCGGATTGTTTTCCTGAAGAATGTGGTGTTCTTACTATCATTACCATTTAGAAAATGTTCAAGTTATACCACACGTCTATCCTTCGTTGATATTAATGTGAATGACCATGGTCATTATAAGTACTGTTATTGGCAGGTAAAGAAGAGAAAAAATTGCTTCCATAGCCACCAAACCCAATTACGACAACAGCCAAAAGGATAATTCCTGCAATCATAAGCTTTTTTATGCTGAGATGCTTTTTCATATTCCTTTCCTTTACATACGCTCGAGTTTTTCAAATTCGCCAGATACTTCTAAAACGATAGTTAATGTTTTGGAAGTACGATTACGCCAAAACCAACCATGGCTTCCGTCAAAAGCGGCTGTAATAGAGCCTTCTTTTATTTTTTTCGATCCTTTTTCATAGTTGTGGTATTTGATCTTGAGCTTCTTGGAATCTGCATGCACATCAAAATTGGCACGACCGCCGTCTGTTGACCATTTGTATTTCAAAACTTCATCCTTGCGCATTTTTGTCTTAACTTCAGTCCCCTGATCGGGTTTTAAGGTCACACTGATGGTTTCTATCACTATTTTTTTTTCAGGTTCTGGTTTGACCGGTTTTACAGAAGCAAGAGTCAGGTCAACCTGCGTCTTAGTACTTTTCTGATCCTGAACCGTTTTTTGAACATCTTCAGGAACAGCTGTGGTAGCTTCTTTTTCCAAAGAGACCTTTATCTCTCCCATTTTCTTCAAACCAATAGCATTCCCAATACCGGTTGGATCGATTCCATATTCGGCAGGTAATACAGTGGTAATCAAAAGAATAGCCGCGACAACACCGGCAAAAATTGTTGATTTGATAAGTTTTTGGCTTGAAGGAAGCTCTCTATCACTTGGTATGTTTGAATTATACATTGTTTCCCTTTATTTGTAATTTGATCGGTTTTTAAGATGTAACGTATCCTGTTAATTGATATCCCATAAGCATAAAGCCAAGCATCATGATAAATGAATTGGCTGCATAGGCGTGTCGCATAAAAGAGCTTGATTTTCGCCAGTATGTAATTGCTATAAGAATCACAGACAGAGCCAATAACTGACCAATTTCCACACCAACGTTGAAAAAAACAAGATTTGGCAAAAGCCCATCTGGAGAGAGTTTGTAG
>JABIYQ010000395.1 GCA_018702715.1 Desulfobacula sp.
GGAGCATTCCATATGTCAAAACCTTCGGATTTGATTCCGGAACTCCAGGGTAGGTTTCCCATTAGAGTGGAGCTTAATTCTTTGGGTGCTCATGAATTCACAAGGATTTTAACTGAGCCGAAAAATGCGCTTGTACTTCAATATATTGCCCTGCTGAGAACAGAGGGTATAGAAATTGAATTTACTTCTGGTGCGATTGAAAAAATTGCCGATATTGCCGAGAAAGTCAATTCCACAACAGAGAATATCGGTGCCAGAAGACTTCACACCATTATGGAAAAGCTGTTGGAAGATATTCTTTTTAAGGCACCGGACATTGATGAAAAATTGATTGTCTTTGATGCATCTTTTGTGGAAAAGCAATTAATGAGCATTGTTGAAAATGAAGATTTATCAAGGTACATACTATGAAGAACAGTGTCGCAGATTTACTCATTGAGACTTTGCCCTATATTAAAAGATTTTCCGGCAAGACCATTGTGGTGAAATATGGTGGTCATGCCATGAAGGATGAAAACCTGAAAAAGGATTTTGCCAATGACATCACATTATTAAAATACATTGGGGTAAATCCGGTTGTGGTTCATGGTGGTGGTCCCCAAATCAATAAAGTTTTGGATGCCATGGGAATTACGTCTAAATTTATTCGGGGTATGAGATATACAGATGATCAAACCATGGATGTGGTTGAGATGGTTTTAGGTGGTAAGGTTAATAAAGATATTGTTGCAAGGATTAACCGGCAGGGGGGAAAAGCTGTGGGGTTAACGGGAAAAGACGGCATGCTGATTACAGCAGAGAAGATGACCATTTACCATCAAGAGGATGAAAACAAACCACCTGAAATAATTGATCCCGGTATGGTGGGCAATGTATCTAACATTAACCCTGATATTATTCATACACTGACTGCCAAAGGGTTTATTCCCGTTATTGCACCAGTGGGGTTGGGGGAAAATGGTGAAACCTATAATATCAATGCTGATGTTGTTGCATCAAAGATTGCATCAGCTTTGAATGCAGAGCGTCTGATGCTTGTTACAGATGTGGATGGTGTGCTGGATATGGATAAAAAACTAATTTCTTCTGTGGATGCAGTTACCATTAAAGAGATGATAGGCACAGGACAAATTAAGGGGGGGATGATCCCCAAGGTTGAATGTGCATTGGATGCATTGAAAAATAGTGTGAAAAAGGCCCATATTATTAACGGAAAAGTACCCCATGCTGTATTACTTGAGTTATTTACAGATTCAGGTATCGGTACCCAGGTCTTTGTTGACTAATTTTTAAATAAAAGAGATTTAAACGTGAATTCAATTAAAAAAACAGATAATTTTGTATTTCAAACCTACCTGCGACAAGGCAAAGCATTTGTTAAGGGCGAGGGTGTTTTCCTCTGGGATGAGGATGGAAAAAAATATACAGATTTTTTGGCCGGGATTGCTGTCGTGAGTCTTGGGCACTGCCATCCGAAAATCACAGAAGCGATTAACCAACAGGCTTCCACCCTTGTTCATGTGTCTAACCTTTTTTACACCATACCCCAGGCAGATCTTGCATCAAAACTTTGTGAAAAAAGTTTTTCAGACAGGGTTTTTTTTACAAATTCAGGTGCAGAGGCTAACGAAGCAGCAATAAAACTTAGCAGGCGATATTTTCAAAAAAAAGGTGAAAAGAATCGGTATAAAATTATCACCATGGAACAATCTTTTCACGGAAGGACCATGGCTACTTTAACTGCAACGGGTCAAGATAAGATCAAGGAAGGATTTTCTCCGCTTCTTGAGGGATTTTCTCATGTCCCCTTTAATGATATTGATGCATTGAAAAGCGAAATAGATGAAACTGTTTGTGCCATCATGCTTGAACCCGTTCAGGGAGAAGGCGGGATTATCCCTGCAGATCCAGATTATCTTTTGGCTGTAAGAAAACTTTGCAATGATAAGGGGATTTTATTAATCTTTGATGAAATTCAATGTGGTATGGGACGATGCGGCACTTTGTTTGCCCACGAACTTTATAACATTACGCCGGATATTATGACCATAGCAAAGGCTCTTGGCAATGGTTTCCCCATTGGCGCCATGCTGTCCACCAAAGATGCGGCAACCGGGTTTGATTATGGAAGCCATGCCACAACCTTTGGCGGAACACCCCTTGCCACTGCAGCAGCTTTGGAAGTAGTGAATATTATCAGCAAAGAGAAATTTTTAGATAGGGTTCGTCAAATGGGTCAATATTTTAAAAACCAATTGGAAAAACTCAAAGAAAAACACACAAGAGTTGTCGATGTCAGGGGAAAAGGTCTTTTGCTGGGATTGGAGCTGGATAAGAATGCCGGCCCTTTAGTAGTAGAATTATTTGAAAAAGGCTTTATAGTAAATGGAATCCAGGATAAAATTTTAAGATTTGCACCACCGCTAATTATAGAAGAAAAAGAAATTGACAGGCTGATAAAAGGACTGAACAGCCTGTTGTAATTTAGGAGATTGTTGTGAAAAAAGATTTATTATCTCTTTTGGACCTTGAAAAAGAGGATTTTGAAACCCTCTTTGCTCGGGCGATCCAATTAAAAGAAAGATATAGCAGAGGTATTCTTGATAAATTATTAACGGGTAAGAGCTTGGGACTGATCTTTGATAAAAAATCAACCCGAACAAGAGTTGCTTTTGAAACCGCAATGATACAGCTTGGCGGACACCCCATTTATATGAGTACCCAAGATACTCAGATTTCCAGGAACGAACCTGCCAAGGATACTGCAAGGGTTCTTTCAAGATATATTGATTGTCTTGCCATGAGGACCTTTGATCACTCCCTTGTCGAAGAATTTGCTAAAAATTCAACCATTCCGGTTATCAACGCCCTAACCGATTCTTTTCACCCCTGTCAGATATTGAGTGATATTATGACCATAATTGAACACAAGGGGGGATATAAGAATATAAAAATTGCCTGGGTGGGAGACGGGAATAATGTGGTTAATTCCTGGATCAATGCTGCAAGCGTTCTCGGGTTTGATTTGATTGTGGCATGTCCGGATAATTATAGTGTAAATCCTCACATTATTCATACTGCATCAGTAAAAGATAAAAGCAATATTGTTTTTACAAATGATCCTAAAGAGGCAGTTAAAAATGCAGATGTGATTTATACTGATGTCTGGGCAAGCATGGGGGATGAAAATGAATTGTCTAAACGGATTATTGCCTTTAAAGGATTTCAGGTAAATAAAGAACTGTTATCCATGGCCAAAGATGACGTGATGGTGATGCATTGCCTGCCAGCCCACCGGGGTGAAGAAATAGCAGAAGATGTTCTGGAGGATATTAATAATGTATTCTGGGACCAGGCAGAAAATAAAAGACACATGCATAAAGCCATTCTGGAAAGTTTAATATTAGCAAATTAAACAGCAGGGAATTTAACAGACCATGAATAAAGTCAGTTCGAATAAAAGCAGAGACAATAAAAAAAGTGGGAATAAACAAGGCGGGAATGAAAAACTTTGGGGCGGAAGATTTTCCCAGAGCACGGACGAACTGGTTGAAAAATTCAATGCATCCATTGATTTTGACAAACGGCTTTATGACAGTGATATTGAAGGTAGCATTGCCCATGTGAAAATGATGGCAAAAGAATCCATCATACCAGAGAATGATGCAAGGGTTATTGTTGATGGGCTTGAAAAGGTAAAAAAGAAAATTGAAAATAATGAAATTGTCTTTTCCGCCAGTCTTGAAGACATTCATATGCATATTGAGGATGCCCTGGGAAAAGAAATCGGAGATGTGGGGAAAAAGCTTCATACAGGGCGAAGTCGTAATGATCAGGTTGCACTGGATGTGAGGATTTATTTAAAAAAAGAGACAAGACTCATTATAAACCTTTTAAAAGATTTTCAAAAATCACTTGTCGCATTAGCTCAAAAGCACTTTAAAGTGATTATGCCAGGCTATACACACCTTCAAAGAGCACAACCCGTCCTTTTTTCACATCATATGATGGCATATTATGAAATGTTCAAAAGAGATATTCAAAGATTTGAAGATTGTTTTAAAAGAATTGATGTTATGCCGCTGGGTACGGCCGCACTTGCAGGTACAACTTATCCATTGAATCGTGAATATACAAAAGAATTGCTCGGTTTTTCAAAAGTATCAGATAACAGCATTGATTCTGTATCAGACAGAGATTTTGTCATGGAGTTCATTTCCCATGCATCCATTACCATGATTCATTTTTCAAGGCTTTCCGAAGAGATGATTCTATGGTCTAGTTCTGAATTTTCTTTTATTACCATTTCAGATTCTTTTACCACGGGCTCAAGTATCATGCCTCAAAAAAAGAATCCGGATGTTGCAGAACTGGTAAGAGGTAAAACAGGCAGGGTTTTGGGAGATCTTATTAATATACTTACTCTGATGAAATCTTTGCCCCTGGCATATAATAAGGATATGCAGGAAGATAAGGAACCTTTGTTTGATACAGTGGATACGCTCAAAATCTGCACAGATGTTTATACCAGAATGTTTGGAAATATTGAGGTCCATAAAGACAGAATGTATGATGCCTGTAGAAAGGGATTTTTAAATGCAACTGATCTTGCCGATTATCTGGTGTCAAAAGGTATGACCTTTCGTCAGGCTCATTCTGTTGCAGGGCAAGCCGTTGCTTATGCTCTTGACCATGGAAAAGAACTCAATGATATGACCGTTGAAGAGTTTAAAATTTTAAGTGATATGATAGAAAAAGATGTCTATGGGTTTATTGAGATTGAAAAAATGATTTCAAGACGGATTTCCTATGGAGGAACAGGTTTTGACAATGTTAAACAGGCAATTAAAAAAGCAGCAGGGGAGCTTGGCTTACAATGAAAAATAAGAAAGCTGTCATTCAGGCATTATTGGTGTTGTCTTGCGTCTTTATCCTGGCGTTTTCAGGATGCGGGAAAAAAGGCCTTCCATTGGCACCTGAAATCAAAGGACAAAAAATTGCAACCCCGGTTGATTTGAAATATATTACAGGTGACAAAGAAATTATTCTTTCATGGAACCATGAGGTTGATAATAAGACGGCTTTTGTAAAACCAAAAGCTTTTGAAATCTTTATGGCTAAAAAAACATTTGATGCATGTGTTGGATGTCCTTTTGAATTTACTACAATTGGGGTTGTTTCTATGCCTTCCATGGAATTTTTCGCCAAAATAGAAAAAGGTTTTAAATACTATTTCAGAGTTCAGGCCACGGGGGATGACGATATGAGAAGCGAGTATTCAAAAACTATTCTATTTGAGTCTAAATGAAAATTGATCAGCATATAGTTTATTTAAGTATTGGGTCGAATATTGGAGACAAGAAAAAAAATCTTAATGATGCGGTAAAAACCTTAAACAGCCATAATAAGATTGATGTGGTTGATGTATCATCCTTTTATAAAACAGAGCCACAAAATTTTATAGACCAGGACTGGTTTGTAAATGCTGCTTTGAAAATCAAAACCATATTGAATCCCGAAAATTTGATGGCTGTTATAAAAATGTTAGAAAAAAATCTGGACAGAGATGGTAAACCCTTCAGGTTTGGTCCCAGAATAATTGATATAGATATTGTTTATTATGATAATCTGGTTCTCAAAACCAATGATCTTGAAATTCCACACCCAAGAATGCATGAAAGGTGTTTTGTATTAATCCCCATTTGTGATATAGGAGCTCAGACAATCCATCCGGTTTTAAATTTACGATCAGATGATTTATTAAAAAAATTAGAAAAACAAGAAACCCAGAAGGTCATCCTTTTGGAACAGGAGGTTTAAATTGAAGTTTTTTATTGATACGGCTAACATTGATCAGATCAAAGATGCCAATGATATGGGCATGGTTGATGGTGTAACGACCAATCCTTCTTTAATTGCTAAAGAAGACGGAGAATTTAAAGCAATTATAGCCCAGATTTGTAAGATTGTTAAAGGGCCTGTCAGTGCGGAAGTTATCAGTCTTGCCTATGAAGGCATGTTAAAAGAAGCCAGGGAACTTGCAAAAATAGCAGATAATATTACCGTTAAAATACCCATGACTGTTGATGGATTAAAAGCTGTAAAGACCCTTTCTCAAGATGGTATAAAAACAAATGTAACATTGGTTTTTTCAGCACTTCAGGCATTGATGGCGGCAAAAGCAGGTGCCACATTCGCAAGCCCTTTTATAGGCCGGCTGGATGATCTTGCCCAGGAAGGTATGGGACTGATTGAAGAGATTGTTCAAATCTATGCCAATTATGATTTTGATACCCAGATAATAGTGGCCAGCGTCAGAAGTCCGCTCCATGTGCTGGACTCAGCACTTCTTGGTGCTGATATTGCAACCATTCCATACGGGGTTTTAAAAAAACTTGCAACCCATCACATGACTGATAAAGGGATTGATGCCTTTCTGGCAGACTGGAATAACCAGAAGGTCACACGTAAAAAAAATGGATAAGTTTAGATGACCGGGTTTGATCGAGTGAAAAATATTGTCTTGACGCCCAATTTCATGACTATATCCAGAATTGCTGCGGTTCCTTTGATTGTGATACTTTTAATATATGAAACAAAAATCACAACCTTTAGTGCCGCCATTCTTTTTTCAGCAGCATCTATTACTGATTATCTTGACGGATATCTTGCCAGGACAAGAGGATTGGTTACAAAATTAGGTAAAATCCTTGATCCTATGGCAGATAAACTTCTGGTTTCATCCACATTGGTGATGCTTGTATCCTTAGGATTTATTCAGGCCTGGATTGCCTGTGTCATTATTGGAAGAGAACTTGCGGTTACCAGTTTAAGATGTGTTTTGATAGAAAATTCCCAGGATGTTGCAGCTTCGTGGTTAGGTAAATATAAAACAGGTTTTCAGATTGCAGCCATAATTCCTTTGACCATACATTACAATTATATTGGCATCAATTTTAATGCAATTGGACTGTTTTTTCTTTATGGAGCATTGATTTTTACGGTCTGGTCAGGTCTTGATTATTTTATCAAGTCCAGAAAATTTCTTTCACTTTAAATTGATATGGACAAATTTGATATTGACAAATTTAGTGTTCAAGTATATAAATCTCTCTTGTTTGCTGGGCGGGAATAACTCAGTGGTAGAGTGCGACCTTGCCAAGGTCGAAGTCGCGGGTTCAACTCCCGTTTCCCGCTCCACAAAATAAGGCGGCTTCGCCAAGGGGTAAGGCAACGGCCTGCAAAGCCGTTATTCTTCGGTTCAAATCCGAAAGCCGCCTCCATAATAAATTCAAGGGTCTTGGAAATTTTCTGAGACCCTTTTTTATAGCCGAAATTTTCGTACCCCACACTATACCCCACGATTCTGAAGGTTTTCAGATAAAATATGATTCAAAAATTATTTAAAAAGATATTCAAGACCATTGAGTTTGATTTCATAAACAGTCTGTAGCATTTCTCCAAGTTTTCCTTCGGGAAAACCTTTATGTGAAAACCAGACCCGATATCGTTCTGGAAGGTCGACTAAACGCAAACCCTTATATTTCCCGAAAGGCATTTTTGTAGTTGCCAGAGTAATGAATACTTCTTTGTCGGGTTGAATGAGTTTTGTCATATTTTTAGCGGTTGGCTTGGGAAATCAATCCTGTTTTTTTTTAATATTTCAATTCCATTTTTATTTAAAAATTCGATAGATTTGCTGCAGATGGGAGCGTTCGTTCCTCATTGATTAAATTTCGAAATCCTTCAGCAAAATTAAACGTCACAATCCGTATCTTTCCAGAGCTTACCTTCTATTGAGAATGTGTTTCCATGTTGCCCAGATCTTCCATGAGGGTTTCCAGGTTCATCCTCTGGCTATCCGAGCCGTAACCGCCTTCTTGTATCTGTTGTGAGCGGCTCCGTTCTCTGTCATCATATCGATTGTATAGATCTTGAATAGATACCCTGGGTGGGGTTGTCTGGACCTGATCCTGTCTGTTTTGTAAGCTATGGGCTGTAGGAGGGGTCGATTGAATGGTCTCATTGGTCTGTGCCTGATTCCCCGGCGGTCCCAGAGTAAGATCTGAAAATAAGAATGTTTCCTTTTGCGGACCATCACTTAAGCTGCCCTTATAGATGGCAATAATTCCTCCCGAACCTTGGGAGGCAAGGTCGGGCCACTCCATTGTTCCGACTTTGGTGCTTATACTTTTGTTGAGGCTCCTGACAATGCCGGAAAAAAGATCTCCTTTACGTTCCAATATAAGAATGGCATCACCTTTATTCCATTGAATCACCTTTTTCCCATGGATCGTTTTGTTTGATGAAATGGTAAAACGGATGATCACTCCTTTGTCAGTATTGACCCTTAGTAGTTTGAAATTTGCCCCCCCTTTTGTAGACAGGAAAACACCCCATGAAGTCCCTTTTGTCACGGGTGCATCTGTCACCTTGGAAATAATTCGGACATCTCCTGAAAAAGATTTTTGTAAGCCGAGCAGGCTGTCCTTTCCCACTTGTGCTTTGAAAGTGTTTTTCTCTTCATTTATACCAAGAAATTCATTTTGATCATTCCCGCTATTTAAAACGTTCCAGCCGTTTGGTGCTTGAATGGCATAAGAAGTAAAAGGGAACGACAGACAGATGATGATATAAAAACTAAAAAGCAAATAATATGATCTCAATGCGTGAACCGGACTAGCAGTGATTGATCCATCATACAGTTTCATTAAATTCTCCTTTACATCACCCATTATTTATTGAAATCATTTTCAAGATCTTTTATAATTTTTCTTGTCTTTTGATAAACATCACTTTCATAAGAGTCATAGGTTGAAGTTGATTTTGCCTTAGCTTTTCCAGTACCACCCACCAGTTTATTGATGATAGAAAACCGTTTAAGATTGTCTCGGTAAACCGGGGAATTCATGCGATAAAGTTTTTTCATATTTTTTATTTTATTTCGGTGATCCTGGTATCGTTTTTGTATTTTAGGCTGCAATTTTTCAGTGGGCATGGCCGGGATTTTCATTTTTCCAACCTCTTTTGATTTGGATAAAAAACCTTGATGTGATATCATGTTATCCTTTGACCACTGGGCAATTTTTTTTCTAAGGTCAGGGCGAACATCTTTTCTCACATTAACAGATTTGAGTATACCCATCATTTGATCCAGAAGATTAGAAAGGTTGACATGATATTTTTTAACTCGAACGGCACAGTCATATTTAAGGTTCATTGCATCCAGCGCTCTTTTTGCCTCAGTATTGATCTGGTTGAAGATTCTTTCCAAATCAGGGTTGGGATCTCTTTTAACCGGAGATTTTTTTCCCTTGGTTGAATACCGATAATCCAGGGGCGCATTCACAGAAGAACCTGTGGAACTGCCCGTGGTATTGTCTGATGGTGTATCAACCCATCCAGTCGGCGGGACAGGTAAATTTTTTGTATCAGCGGAATTGTCCACCCAATTGCCGGCAAATTTAGGTGAATCACTGCCGGTTCCATTTTCTCCTTCCAGAAAATCATCCAGATCTGGTGCAGTAGCCTTTGACTTTTGGCACTCATCGTGGGCCAGTTCCAACTGGGTTGCCTGGTGATTAAATATTTCTCCTGCTTTTTCGAAAAGGTTTTCCCAGGTAATACTGATTTTTTGCAGCGCATTTATGCTTTTTTGTAATAAAATGTCACGTGTGGTTTGAATCGCGGTTAGATACCCTTCAAGCAATCCAAAACTGTCAAAGTAAACCGCATAGGACTCGACTCCCTCAGGGAAAAACATCTGTGTGATACTCTCCAATTGCTTACCCATTTTCTGGCGGTGCAGTGGGGGGCAGTCAAGAATACTTTCAGTAAATCCAGATAAAAACCGTCCCACTTTCCCGTTCAGGGAGCTACGTTTTTTTTTCCATTTTTCTTCTTCCCGGCTCAGGAACTCCAAATAATTTTTGCCGATAACCGGGATTTTATAAGCGGCAAGGGCTTGGCCATCTTCGGTGTTTCTTACCGCCACAGTAATTTCATCGTTCATGGAATGAATCGGAAAAATTCTTTTTCCAACCTGAAGATAGCCTAAGGGTAGAGGTATTTCGTTCCCCCATACCGGCTGGGCTGGAGGGAAAAGAACTTTAAACTTTACCGCCTGTAGGTGCTCTTCCTTAAACTCGTGTAGATTGCTTTTAAGGATCGTGTATTCTCCATTCAGGACAGAATAATTTTTTGAACTTTCAGGTGTTGTTTCTGTTTTCTCGGACAGGAAATTCTGGCTTTCGGTTGTGGCATTATGTATGATTTCCTGAAGCTTTTTTTGACTAATAAGTTTTTCTTTTCCCAGAGTGAGGAGTCCCTTTTTTTTTTTGCTAAGAATCTTTTTTTGATCACGCTGGTATCTGCGGTCGAGGTCTGAAAAATCAATGTTTTTGCCAGTTTGATATTTTTTGATATCCTCAGCTCTGCTGCAGGTAGCGTTTGGATCATCTTTGTAACGATCCCACTCATACCCTTTTGCAACATCCTGCACCAGGTGTGATGTTTTATGTTTACCATAGTCATCCTCGATAATTGATTCTTCCCAATGAGGTTTGCCTTTATATGCTTCTAAGCCATTCAGATCCTGCATTACCATAGTCGATGCAGTTCCCATAAAGCATTGCTTAATCTTATTTTCAAGTGCAGCAATACTAGCTTGTTTGTTCTTTATTTTTGCTGTACGAGCATCTGCCCGCCATTTTTTCAAGTCCTTGAGTTCCTGTTCTGAAACTCGTTCAAGCTTTGCAATGTCTGATCTTTTTGTCTTTATTTGATGAGCGGCCGATAAATACTCATAAGTAAAAGAAGTATCCTGCTCGAAGACAACCCCTTTCCAACCCATTCCGAATGGATAGTCGGCAATGATAGTCCCGTCAGGCACTGTCACCTGCAGAGCTAATCCTGGAAAAATATCATGATCCCGGTAAAAAATATCCAGGACATCATCAATAGTGTATCGTTTCATATCCCGTTGACTGATTATTGCGCCTGCAGCCTTTGTCATCTGTTTTTGAAAGTTTACCGCCGTCGGGGAAATGATAGAATATCTGTCTTTGAGATTTTCGTTAAAACTGATTTGAAATGTGTATGTATAGGCTGATTTATCATATTGATCTACATTCTCTTCTTTCGAAACATCAATCTTAAGCATGTCAGCAAGATTTCGTTTCTTTTTGGGTGGCTTTTGTCCCTGAGACGCAGTTGCTTTGTCTGGAACCACAGGTTTTCTGGCGGCCAACTCAGGATCGTATTGACCGGATAGTTTGTTATATCCTCTTTTAAATTGTTCATACTGACTTTTACCAACCAAACCCTGTTCCACAGCCTTTTCCCAGGCCGTCTGCATTCTGTCATGCTCCAGTATTTTTTTCTGTTCGTTTGTCATGGATTCGGGTTCATTGTTCAGAAACGATTTCAGGTCCTTTAATACGGATTCCACTTCTTTCTCCCACTTTTTTTGCCGAACCCTGGATTCCATGTGAAGAGCCTGTTTTTCAGCCAGGGCCATCATCTGCAAATCCACCTGAAGACCTTCAAAGTCGAGGTATTTTTCCTCCAGGGCTTTAAAATTCGCTAAGTCTTCAGCAAAATAATGAACCCCATACCTATAACCGCGAACATAAGCCCACAGAGCACTTGGATCTTTTCCAGCCGCTTCATCCAGGTAATAGTAATACCATGTTTCCTCGTTTGCTTTGGCACCCATTTCCAGTGCTTTCCCAAGGCCTGTTGCATAAACGGTTTCATACAAAATGAGCCTGCCAAGGGTTTTTAAGGCACTTTCATCAACATCGGTATGTTCTATTGCTTTTTCCGCACCAGTTTTGGCACCGGAATAGAGCATATGGCCGATCATAAGGTAATTTAAAGCAGTCATCCCTTTCCCAAGGACTTTGCCTGCTGACGCTTTAAATGTGGTACCCGGTTTGGAATTTTTTATCATACTCATTTTGGATTTTTTCAAAACCATCTCTCTGACTTTGCTGTCAGGAATGATCTCGCCAGTTTTCGCGTTCAGGTAGCTGATTCTCCCCTTGGGAGAAATCTGGACGCTTACACTTGTTTTTGTTCCCTTGATCTGAAAAGATCTTGTCCCTTCCATTTTCATCAGGTTGGCAGAGCCGCCAGGTTGCCTTGAGATGCTCTTGTTCGCATAGTGGTGTTTGGTATTGTAATTAAAAGCATTGGTTTTGGCGTTTTTAAGCGCTTTCTTGGCTTTGGCAATGGCGTTTTTATTCCCTCCTTTCAATGCACGTTCATAATTTTTGGTGGTGGTTTTGACCCTGTTGTTCATGGTATTGGCTTTTGCCTGATAAATATTTTTGGTATTCTGGTATGCAAGGTTGTTGTATTTTTGTACTTTATCAAAAAATGCTTTTTTCTGTGCAGGAGTTACAAGCCCCAATGCCTCCGGGGGCACCCTTTCTTTGAGTTGTTTGCATTTGTTTAAAAAATCCTGATCCACAATCCCGCCATTTCCCATCATCCGGCTGGTCATTTTTCCGGCTGTCCGCCAGTCCCCTTTTTTCCAGGTCATCACATCCTTATTAAGTGTATAGCCTCCCTTTTTAACCAAGTCCTTGGAATAAAGGTGTTTGTCCCACGCTTCCACTTTAACCGCACCTTCTGTGAAATTCAGAATTTCTTTTCCGGTCTTCGGGTCGTATTTCACCCGCCAGGGTTTCCCTGTTTTAGGGTCGTACTTGACCTTCATGCCGCCGGCATATTCTTTGTCATAAAGTTTTGCACCCATTTCCAGTTCAGCAGCACTGCTACCGGCTGGGGAAGGATAGGCCGTGGGACCTCTGTAAAATTCAGCGTTCAGTTCTTTTATAAAAACACGATCGCCTTCTACAATGGTTGTGTATCCCATGTTTTCTGCAGTTTTAACAATTTTATTGAATTTTACTCCATCCACATTGACGTGTTCTGCATCACTTAAAATACCGCAATACCCCTTGACTCCGGGAGGGGTTCCCGTCATTTCCAGGCCGCCCACCCCTGCTTTTCCTTTAAATGATTTAATATCCTTGAGACGCTCTAAATTCCATTGGTTTGATTCCTTCAGGGTTTTTTGCAATGTGTTTTGATATTGAGAGGGGTTTGCCTTGATTTTATCTAACTCACCGATCCTGTTTTCCAAAATTGCTTCTGTCTGTTCAGTTTTCACGGACCAGTCACGGGGTTTATGGGTCACTTTTAAAGGAGTGGGTTTCACCGATCTGCCGATATTGTATTTGTCTTTTGCCGAAACCGTGTCCCCACACGGAGCTGAAACCGGTAAAAACAAGATCAAAGAAATGACCAGCCACACAGCAATGCATCCTGAACCTGTCATTTTCATTGGGTCTTCTCCCCATTGCGCCACTCATTTATTAGTCGTTGAGCATATTCAGAATTATGCTTGCGCGCACCCTTTTTGTCTGCAATCTGTGCAAGATGTTTTTCAGCTTCAGTTTTTCTATTCTCGTGATAAAGAAGAAGGGCAAGTGCAATCCTGGCACTTTCCTTCATTGGATGTTGATTCAAGAGCTTCTGGTAAAACTTTATACCTCTTGGGACCTGGGAATCTATCACATAAGCGCTGCCCATCAAACCAGCCAGCCGTTCATCCTCTATTTTAAGCCTCCCTTCCGACATCACTGTTTCAAACTGATCAAGGGCTGAGGAAAATTTTTGTTGATTGTATAAAATCCTGGCAAAGAGAAGTCGTGCGATATGGTTTTCAGGGTTCAGACCAACGGCTTTTTCTGCCGCATCTTCCGCCATCATCAAAGACCATGGATTTTCTTTCATCTGCCAGTGTAGAACAGAAAGCAAAAACCAGCATTCAGAGTTGTCAGGTGTCAGCTGGGTTGCTGACCCGGCATAGGAGAGAGCCAGGATATAAAGATCCATGTCACCTTTTTTATCCGCAGCTTTTGAAAGCCGAAGTGCATGTTTCATGCGGATCATGGAAAGTGCCTGAAAATTTTGAGGAGCAGGATTTTTGTTGATTTGATTTAATGCAGATTGTTCATCTTTAAACGGCTTAGCGACAAGAGTCTCTTCAGACCCATGGACAAAGCTGGGGTAAATGAAGGTAAGGTAAAAAACGAAGTGAAAAAAAATATGTTTCCAGGAATTGGTTTTTCTAGTCAAACGGAACATTGATGCCCCTTATCCATGGTTCAGTATAGCTGCTGAAAGCAAAGATTCATGCTGGTAAAATTGTTGAGAACCCGAAACGAATCAATATCTCCAACACACGGCATCTTTTCTTTATCTCGGGCTGCCTGATTCAATTGGTTCAGAATCCATTGTCTTTCCATTGAAGAGCTGAAAGGGTAGCATTGTCGGCAGGTTGCTCTTTTATCCAGTCCCCTCAACTCAACGAGTAAGGCATTGGGCCGGTAATCAGAGTTATTGGGGAAAAAACCGGTCCCGTCTCCAAACTGGCTGTAAACGCCAGTAGGATAGCTGTTCTTGTACCATAATCTTTCCAGATCATATTGTCGCCGACTGTCAACTTCTTCCTGCCTCAATCTCTCTTTTTGAGCATATCGATCATATAATTCTTTGTCAGTGATTCTGGGGAGGCCTTTCTCCCACGGGGTAGCTGTCCCAGATTCTTTAAATTCAGATTCCACCGATCGTTCCAGATTAGATAATTCCCGGCTCAATTGATAACTTTCTTTTTCTTTGATCTTAAGTTCCTTCTCATTTTTCTGAATCGTATCTTCAATGCGATTCAACAATTTGGTGATCATCATTTTTGCATCAACAAAATTCAAAGGAACTGCTCCGAGAATATCTGTAATGATCATATCATTTTTATAGATCCTGCCACGATTTAAGGGGATACGCGCATTCAAAGCCATACGCTGGGCACTGCTCAAACTTGTTTTTTCCTGAATAAAGTCAACGCCATTTTCAATAACATTCAAAATGATTTTCAGATCCCAGCGCAAGTTCCTCAACCTTTCCATTTCCATGCGAATTGCGCTGACGTTTGCATTAACCACCGCCCATTTTTTGTCCGTTGCGATATAATTTTTTGTTGCCATTGTTGTGGCAGTCGCATCATTTTCTTCGGACAATGCCGGGACTCCAGTTAAAAGAACAATAATGATCCCTAAAATACTTATAGATTTTTTCATTTTTATAACCTTGGAAAACATTTATCCCTTTGATTTGTAATAATTAAAGGCAGCATCATATCATTTTATGTCATGATATTAATGGCGATAATACTTGGGAGGTGTTTTTGTAACCAGATATTCCACAGAGCGGTCTATACAGGCCCGGATCGCCTTTTCCATTGGAGTGTTCTTAAAAGAGCCCAAAGATACCGGCATTCTTGTATTCCCGGCCTTAATATTTGCACCCAATTTAATATTGTAGTCAGAAGCCTGTCCCTTGCTTCTTGCCGCAAAAACGATTCTCCCGGGAGATGTATCAACAACTCTAAGGTCTATGGCCATGTGACAGTTTTTGGATCCGGCACCAATATTGAACGGAAGGCTTGATATGCCAAGACTGATCCCGCTTCCAGAGGCGTCCATTTCAAATTCTGAAACAACACCGTAAACCATCAATTCAGCTCCTTCGAGCTTTCCGGTTGGTGCGGCAGTTTCACCAATAACCCTCCCGCTTGCACCAAGATCCTGTTCCAGCAGAATATCCTTAATAGCCTGTCGTTCAAGCACAATAAAGTGATTGGTATTAAAAAGGGATGTAACAAGCATTTCTCTGAGGCCATCACCGATTTCACCCGGTGCCTTGGCCGCTTTGACCTGGAAATCACCCACGGTAATCCTGGCCTGTGGCCCATCGTATCTCACCGCCTGTGCCTGTTCAACAGAGACCCCTTGTGTATGGGTTACTTCAGTTTTCGCATAACCTGACTCAGAGGGGCTGACACATCCGTTCAGTAAACAAGCGCCCAACAACAATGCTAATGAGCACACCACACTTAGTACTTTTATTTTTCCGGATGAAACCATTGCCACCTCCTTACACGTCTGATTAATATATGAATGCATTATGAGAAACCATTTTCATACAGAATTGCTCGGTTTTGTAATAATATCTGCTTCAGGATATGCAGGCCGCATTCTTTTTTTTAAAGAGATCCATATCAGAATCAAAAGCAAGATGAAGTAGAGGTGCGAATGAAATTCTTTGTAACTCAAGACCAACTCATGATGTTATCAGCTTCTAAACTGGTAGTAAATCAAACATTTATAAAAATAAAATAAAATGTTTTTTACACTCTCCCAAAGCCTCCGACATTTAGATATTTATAGGCTAAGTAAGTATTTTTTGTCAAGAAGTCTAAAAAATTTTTTATATAGTTGAAATATCCATTCAGCCCAACAAGGACACAATGAAACTATTGAAAATGTATGTCTCCACTTCATTGAATCAAAAATTGCAGCAATAATCAATATTCCTTTAAATTGCATGTTATGGTGTGATAGTTTATAAAAACCACGTTAAAGGATGAGAAAATATTTTTTAATTAAAAAAAACAATGGTAAATGTCCGATTGAGAATTCCCTTGATCCTTTATCCAAAAAAACTCTACGAATAGAAATTAAGGAAGCTGAACAGAGGAAAAAAGACCTATACATGTGGCATTGATCTGATTCTAAAAAAAGGGCGAGGTCTGGCGATGGTATATACTGGGATATAAGATTTTCCTATATACTATTTCTAAATCCATCTGGGTATTGTATGATATGCCCTATTGTGTGGCAAATTCAAGGGAACTTGTAAAAAAAGATGATTTAAAAATTCTTGAAAATGCCGATGAATAGAATAAAAATATGGAGTGCTGCTTTGGACTTTAATCCCTGTATGAAACACCAGTTGATTCGTAATACAGTAAGAGAGTTTGTGGAAA
>JABIYQ010000271.1 GCA_018702715.1 Desulfobacula sp.
AAAAAATATGTCCCGGCAACTTCTGGATGCCTTGCTGAACATGCAGAAAGCCTATGCATAATGACTGCAAATATTATATGTGATAACAGACCATTATATAAAATTCAGGTAACTTCTCAAAAAGTCCGGGGTAAAGGCGCACCTATGCACCGGAACAAGTCATTCTAGATTTCACAATTTCAGCCAGAGGCGGATATTTATTCCGAAACTCCAGTCTGTCTTTGAGAAAATTCCAGAATGAGATATCTAATTTGCGACAAGTCTTTTTAAGGCTGATAAACGTATCCCTGCATCGTTTTCCAGAGTCACTGCGGGTTGATCCGCTTATTTTTCGTTTTTTGACATATTCCCTGATGTCTCTTTCGCTCAGATTATTATGCAGCGGGACATCGGGCCGTTTTAAAACAAGCAGCAATTCGGATTTATTTCGCCAAAAGCGTTTTAATGCCATATCCAATGAGGCGAACCCTGTTTTACGGGTAAAAATTTCATCAAATCGCTTCTCTAAAGACCGCTTCTGCGATTCATCCGGCTGTAAGCGATATTTTTTAAGGTCGTCGTAATAATCCCAAATGTCTGTTTTGGTTTTTTCAAGCAGGTTCTTTTGGCACTCGTTAAAACCGATGAGTTTTGTGATGGAACGTTCGGCATGAACCCAGCACAACCCATGCAGAAACACTTTAAATTGACCGGCGTCATCACTGATAATGGCTATTCCGGGGTTAAAACCATGGTAGGTGGTGCTGCCGATCAATGCGCCTTCCATGACAATTCGTTTATGACGGTCACTGGTGATTTCCATACGTTTTAAAAAATGAAGCCATTGTTTTTCATTTTTTAAAACTTTATCTGCATGGCCAATCAGCTTTGAGAGTTGATAGCCGGGAAGTTTTTGTTTTTTCATATACATGAAGGCATGCTCGTTTAAGACAAAGTCCGTGTATTGACCGCGCAATAGAGATAGAAAGTTGACCCTGCTCTTTGTGTCCGTACTTTTAAACCATGCAAAATATTCATTGCCGATATGGGTGCAGTATCCGTTTTTGCCCTTATGACGCGCGCCGGTATCGTCCACATGGATGTAGGGTGATATTTTCAAACCCGTGGCAAGGATATAATCCTTTTCATTGTGGAAACGGTCCTTGTCGTTAATAATGATATTATTGATTTGACCGGTTGATATATCCACACCCATTTCATTTAATTGCTCTTTGATAAGCGGCTGAGTGACATGGCAGCCATAATGCTGATGGAGAATAAAAGCCCTCAGCGTCGATCCAAAGTGGTTGCCTGAAACATGGTCAGGCAATTGGCCGATCACATACTCGCCCGAAGGGGTTTGCCATCTCTGACGCCGATAGCATGTGTTCCAGCTTCCGATAATCAGGTCCTGGACAATGTATTCCTGATAGCCTTTTAATTTGCTGCCGTCAGGAAGATTGTCGGGTTTCAGGGAGACCTCTTCATGGATTTCCATCTTCTTTGTTTTGGATCTTTTGGGGCGTTTTTTTCCTGTTTTTTTCTTTGTTTTATTTGAACGTTTTTTATCTTCAAGACGAGAAGGTTTAATTTTGGGTCTTGGTTTTTGATTTTTTAACCTTGCGATTTCATCTCTTAATAGATATATTTCCTCCATCTGGAGTTGAATGAGTTCAAGCAGCTCAGCCACCAGAGGAGTGATTTGATCTTCAGGTATTTTGGGGATGCGTTTTATGCTCATGCCCGTATTATAACACGGCTTTTTTCGGCCTCCATAGCGGTCTGTCAAGCCACTTTTGAGGCTATTGGCACAAAATTTGATTGGCCATTGGTTTTGACGAGGTCAGCGGTGATTTACTGCCCCTCGTTCGCTATTTTTCTAATCGCTCCGAGATATCGGAAATATGCCCCAGAAAAACCTGTCAAGTTTTTTTTGCATTTTTTTTATATGGGTTGGTTACTAAAAGTCTATGTTTTTCATTTGCCCGGACTTTTTGAGAAGTTACTTTGTAGCCAATTAACAATTTGATATTGTTAATAAATTCTACGGGGTTGAGCCAAGGTATCATTCTGTAATTCCATAATATTCATTCCAAAGATAGCTGTGTTCAGGTCTTA
>JABIYQ010000443.1 GCA_018702715.1 Desulfobacula sp.
ATCTGTTTTTGCTGATGATGTCAAATTTATAGAATCAAGCTGTGAGTCCCCGGGCAAGAAAATTCTTGTGGTATATGAAAGTTATTGCGGATCTACTTCAAAAGTTGCCCAGGGTATTGCCGACGTGTTCTGTAAAAAGGGGGCAACAGTAGATCTCAGGCATATCAAAACTATTACTGATATTTCATCCTATGATGGAGTTGTGATGGGAAGCGCAGTAAAAAGCGCTTCATGGTATCCCTCTGCCATAAATTTTATAAAGGAAAATCAGTCTCAGCTCAAGCAGATTCCCGTGATATATTTTTTAACCTGCCTTGCCTTATACTATGATACAAAGGAATCTCATAAAATTGCAAAAAGTTATTTCAATGGAGTAATCAATGGAGTCCCAGCGGTTAAACCCAGGGAGGTGCAGGCTTTTGCAGGGGTGCTTGATTACAGCAAGCTTAACATGATGTTTAAAGTTGTTATGAAATCCAAAATGAAGAAAAAAGGAATTCCCGAAGGGGATTTCCGGGACTTTGGGAAAATTCAATCCTGGGCCCTTAACACCGCTTGGCCGAAACTCCAGGCAAGTTGACCCTGACATTTTTCTCTTGCAGCGGACAGGGCTTTTTGCGCTCCGCTGCAACCGCAATTGGGATGTAACTTTGAAAACCGCTCTGACCATATATAAAGTGATATTCCTGTCAAGCACAACCAATCTATACCTTTACAGATACACCATATCCTGTTACAAATAAATCCATTCATACGGCATCAAAACTGTGAGCAGATAAAAATCATTATACATCAATTGATTTATTATTGAGGTAAGCTTATGGAAGGCAGAAAAACAAAGCGAAAACTGGCAGCTATTTTCAGTGCAGATGTAAAAGATTACACCCGTCTGATGCAGGAGGATGAACCTGCCACCGTCGTCACCATCACAAGTTATAGAGATCTGATGTCCACCCTGATCCTGCAGCACCATGGCCGTGTTGTGGATTCGCCGGGTGATAATGTCCTGGCTGAATTTTCAAGCGTGGTGGATGCCGTACAGGGGGCTGTGTCCATACAGAAAGAGCTGAAGGCCAGGAACGCAGAACTGCCCGACCGTCGAAAAATGGAATTCAGAATCGGTATCAATCTGGGTGATGTGATTATCGAAGGGGACCGGATCTATGGAGACGGTGTCAATATTGCCGCAAGACTGGAAGCATTGTCAGATCCAGGCGGCATCTGTATTTCCAGGACCGCCTTTGATCAGATAGAGGATAAGCTGCCGCTGGGGTATGAGTATATGGGAGAACAGTTTGCCAAAAACATACAAAAACCCTTGCGGGTATATAAAGTAAACATCTGGTCAAAAAAAACCATAACAAAAAAGAACAAACTGTTCTCTGTCGGGAAAAAGAGTCTCCATCAAAAATATTTCAAATTTCCAAGAAGACATAAAAAAACCACTGAGGAATTACAGGCGGCTGAGACTAAAAAGCGCAAAAAATCCAAAAGGCGGTTTAAGCTTCATTTAAATGCCTATCTTGGAATCATTGGATTTCTTTTAATCATCAATATCCTTACATTTGGCCACGGTATCTGGTTCTATTGGCCGGCACTGTGCTGGGGAGTCGTGTTGTTTCTCCACTGGCTGATTTTCTCCTTTTCGTATCACTCGAAAGATTAAACCCGATCGCATAAAATTTTTACCCTTCGAGAAAGCCATGAAACACTCATCTTCTTCGTTATCAAGCTTGAGCCGTCAGACGACTGCAGCTGCCATCTTCCTTCCCAAGTGTAATACCCCCCCCCACGTATTTGAACATATAACCGTCGATGATTTTAAAGATCTGACAGTATAGTTAATTATTATATTTTTAAAGATCTAAAGTCTTTTAGAACACGCTTTGCCGTATCCCGTCCTCCCATCATTACCGGGGTATAGCCGCCGCCATGGGACCATGCACTGGCAAGATACAACCCTTTGACAGGGGTTTGGGTGTTCAAGTGCGGCAGATTGCGATCGTATCCGTAGATGGCACCATTGGTATTGCCTGTGAAAAATACATTGGTCAACGGTGTGCCGACTTCCATTTCTTCAATCCTGCTGGAAAGTCCTGGAATCAGCATTTTTTCCACCTGCTTGATAAATTGAGCGGCAATCCGTTCTTTTTCCTTGTTATAAGCCTCTTTTTTATTATTAAAATAATCGGCTTCGAATTTTTTCCAGGGCTCATACGGTTCCAGGCGCATGATGGATACTGTGGATTTGCCAGGTGCTGAATATCCGTCAAACAAGTTATCATAGAGTGTAACCCCGATACCTTCGTCCACCAGATCAATTTCATAGTCCTTGATGTGATCAACCGGACTGCTTAACCCGAGCCATACCACAAAACTGGACAAAGAGGCCTGCCTTTGCCTGGCCTTTGCTGCAAATGAGTGTGGAAGAAACTCTTTGGGGATCAGTTTATTTATAAGGGCCGGAACCGGGCAATTGGCAATTACGGCTTTTGCCGGATACGTATTTCCTTTGGCATCTTTTACACCGGCAATGGTTTTGTTTTTGTTAAAAAGAATTGTTTCAGCCTCTGTATTATAGTGAATTATTCCATTAAAACTTTCAATACCAAGGGCTAACGTATCGCTTAAATCCTGGGACCGGGTCTTGAAATATTGCCCGCCATGGACAAGATACTCGCCTGTGGCAATAGCATAGAACAGGGCATTAATTTTTTCAGGAGGCAGTCCATAGTAGCCTGAAAAAATGGCCATGCACTCTTTTACATCCCTGTCTTTTACATGCCTGTTCATCCATTGCTCAAGCGAGAGGGGTTCAAGTGTATCCATGATGGAAGGGTTGAGTCGTTTGCCACCCCAAAGCTCTGCAATGACCTGTTCCATTTCTTTATAAAAGGTGTGGATTCCCTTTTTTTCATGGGGGAAAATGGTTGATAATTCTTTTTTAACCCCTTCGGGATCTTTGGCCGGCAGGGTGACATCAAAGGTGTTGGTGATAATTCTTCTAAGTTCCGGTGTATACGCCACTCTAAGCTTAGCCCAGAGCCCGAGATCGGAAAGGATCATCTGGGGCATGGCATGTTCGGCCACCGTTGCATGCAATGAAACGTCAAATGTAAAGTCTCCCCTGTCAAAGGAGGTGGCATAGCCGCCGGGAATGCTGTGTTGCTCAAGAACGGTGACATTAAACCCGAATTTAGACAAGTATGCAGCACTGACAAGGCCCCCAAGTCCGGACCCGATAACGACAATGGGAAAGTCTTTTTTGTTTTGAATCTGGGCGGCCAGTGCACCAGGGATTTTCCAGTCGATGGCTGCAGCACTGGAAGCCAGGGTCAGGATTTTTAAAAAATTGCGTCTGGATATCATTTTTGATGTTGTCATGGCTATCTATCTCCTATTGAAGCTTAATTGATATCTTTTGTTCAGGTAAGTTAAGTATAAAACGGGCATCTTCATATTCGGGAGGGTCAAATGCCCCTTTGGCATTATTGGAGAATCCATATCGCTCTGTGGGAATGCCAAACATTCGGGTGTCCAGTTCCTCATTGCTGTTTTTGTCGTGAAAGGCTTTTATGGCATATTCACCAAAGGGAAGGGTGATGGTCTGTATCACCTCATTGTTTTCAATTTTAAAATTAAAGCCTTTGAAAAGATTTTCTTCTGTTTCATAGTTTTCTTTGGAATTGATAACTGCCACCTTGGCTACCCCATCTGTATTATCAAACCCTGTGATGTGGATTTCAAGTGTGGTGGTTCGGTTGGCAAATGCGGTTTGACCCATCGTCATAGAAATAATAAAAAAAAGTGAAAGAATAATCAAAAATTGTTTCATCGTACGGTCTCCTTTTTATGTCCGGCAATATTACCTGTTCATTGATGGTCTCTTTTTACAAATTTTGTAGACAAGAGCAATTGAATAGCGACGAATGGGAATTTTTAAGGTATGAATGGTATTGCGAAACGAATCCGGTTTTAGTACCTATGAAAGAAAGGAAAAATAAAAAGACAAAGAAACTATTTATGAGCAATTCAAAAAACATCATATCATCCCTGGCAATTACAGCTGTTTTTAATACGGCCATTGCTCTGCTGCTGAATTTTATGGTTCTCAAAGAAGCTCAACTCTTTGAAACCTTTATGATTTCCCAACTCACAGGCTTGTCCATCTGTTTGTTTGTTAATATCGGAATGATCATAAGCAATGAAAAAATTAATAAA
>JABIYQ010000099.1 GCA_018702715.1 Desulfobacula sp.
ACAGACATTTGTACAGTTCTCACATGAGAAACAATAAGCAAATGTAGCTTCCTTAAGAGCGCTTGTCTTATCACTTAAAAAATCATTGTCCATATCGGTTAAAGGCAAGACATCTTTTAGGTGACTCTTTTTTTTATACTTAGATGCGATAATGGCTTTGGCATGTTTGGCCGGCATATCCGAAAGCGTGGCACCAAAATCGTCTTGATTGTAAGTACGATTATAAGAATAGGGTGACAATACAAGGGATGAGATGGATGCACCTGATCTAATAAATTCTTCTCTTACATCATACCAGAGTTCTTTAAGGTTAATTCCGGCAGGACAAACCACAGTGCACCTGTCACAATTTGAACAAAGGAAAATACCTTCCTGAATTGCCATAAATTGTGATGAACCAAGGTCTTTGGTTTTAAAATATTGCCGAAGCGAAACCATTCTTTCAGAAGGAAGGATGTTCATATTGTTTTTGGCATCAAAAGCAGTACCTACTGAGCATGTTTTACTGCAAGTGTTACAATGAACGCATGCATCAAGTTCAATTAGCTGTCTTGTGGCAATATTCAAAGGATCAGACTTGTCTCTTTGCATTATCGCATTGGAAATTAAACTGACAGGCGTGGTAACAATATGAAGCATTTTTGTAAAGGGTAACAGAGCAAGACCTATAAAACAGGAAAGGATATGAAAATAATATAAAAATGTTACCACGCCCATATTATCCAGCAGCCCGGCTATGGGTGTCATTATTTTTGCAGCAGCATATCCGGTAAATGCAGATTGTGGCCTTGTATGGCAGTCGACACAGCTTTCTGTATGGGTTTCTTTGCCTGCGGCCAAGATTTCAGAAGAAATTTGTCCTGTAATATTTGGAGAAACAAGGCCGTAATATTTTACCCAATAGGCTTCCAAAGCTAGAATATCTTCTTTATAATCAAGAGCTGAAAACTCTTCTTCCATCCTTTGAAAATCAGTATAGGAAATAATCTTAGCTCCTTCTAGAAAAATTCCAGACAGGATAATGATTGCTACAATAAAAATTGCATAAACATCCATCTTATTGGTGCTTAGTCTGTGAATTTTCATAAAAAAACGACGACAAAGGGCAATAGCTATTCCAATCAAAACCATAAAACCGAAAAAGTCTCGCAGAAACATAAAGGGATTAACAGTGGAATAATATGAAGAAAAAATAGTTTCAGATACGATGGGTTCAAGGGCATGCATAAAAAACAGCAGAATAAACCCCCAGAATATCATCATATGCATAACCCATCTTAAAACATCCTGTTTCAAAATTTTAACTTGGAACAGCACATCAATAATGAATACCTTTATTACAATTATAATTTTTGAACTGAAAACAATTCCAAAAATTGCTTTTAAGCCTGCAGACAATCTTTGGGATAAAGTAGAATTTTCAGTTTGAATTCCGATTTTATATGAAAACCATTGGAAAATTTTAAAAAGCATTCCAATGGCAAGTAATATAAGTGATGAATTAAAAAAAAGATCAAATGTCATAAACCCGTTCTCCTAAATCCACAAACCACCTGATAATTTTAAATATTAGGTGTTCTTATTGGTTCTCACCGTCCATCCATGTTAGTCATATTCCTGTCTACAGCAACGTTTAATACAGCGTGAATATCACACACACAAAAATAATAAAAGTCTTATCCGCTATAAAAAATATTAAATATAAATTTTATTCTCAATTACCACAAATTGAGGTATAAGTGTATCAAAAAAGGCGTGTCAACAAATATCGAACAAGTATAAATATTGTTTATGAAGAAAATTATTGTCATCTGCGGGCCAACTGGAATCGGTAAAACTTCCTTTGCCATATCCATTGCCAGAAAATTTAATGGAGAAATCATTGGTGCTGATTCAATGCAGATCTATAAATACATGGACATCGGGACTGCAAAACCAGGTCCGGAGGAATTAAATCTGGCTCGACATCATCTTGTTAATTTTATTGATCCCAAAAAAGATTTTGATGCAGGCAGATATGTTAAGGCTGCCGATAAAGTCATTGAAGATATTATCCTCCGGAAAAAAACTCCCATCATTGCCGGTGGTACTGGATTGTACATAAGGGCTCTTTTGCACGGATTGTTCCGGTCAGAACCCATATGCCTGCAAACATTATCCCAATTAACTAAAGAACTTGAAGAAAAGGGACGCACAAGTCTTTACCAAAAACTTGTAAAATGTGATCCCAAGGCTGCAAAGAAAATACATCCAAATGATTCTTTCAGAGTTATCAGAGCCTTAGAGATTTGTCAGACAACTGGCCAAAAAATTTCTGATCAACAGAAAAATCATAATTTTGAGGACAAAAGGTATCATTATTTAAAAATTGGGCTATACTTGGACAGAAAAGAACTTTATGACCGAATAAATAAGCGGGTTGATGTAATGCTTGCTCAAGGATTGCTCAATGAAGTGACAAAACTTGTAGAAAAGGGATATTCTTTTAACTTAAAACCGATGCAGTCTATCGGATATAAACATATGGCAATGTTCATCAACAATGAAGTCGATTGGCAAGAAGCCGTCCGATTATTTAAAAGGGATACAAGACGATATGCCAAAAGACAGTTTACCTGGTTTCATAAAGATAAAGATATTAATTGGCTTATGCCTTCTCAATTAGATGAGGCCCAAAATCTGATAAAAGAGTTTTTGACA
>JABIYQ010000098.1 GCA_018702715.1 Desulfobacula sp.
TAACATACTCCATGGAAATACATTGATATCTCTAAAAATCATTTTTTTAGTACCTCCATATAATAAAAATCCATCTTTGTTACTGGTCCCGGACAATTTAAGCCAATATTTAAGCCCTTTAATAAAAATTTTACCTTAAAATCATCACATACCGGCTGACAACTCCAAGGATCTTTTTTTTCTGCATGGCTGCCACAACTCCTGGATTAAATCGCTCTGAAGACATGGGCGCCTGGATAACATGGGTGAGGCTCCAGCCCGCCTTTTTAAGAATCTTGTGATAATCCACGATTAAAATCGCCTGGCTCGCCTCTTCTTTGATGGCCGGACAATTTTGAAAATCCTGCCAGTCAGAGTTTATAAAAGCAAGACGTGTTTTCTTTTTGGATATCTTTTTTAAATATAGAAAAAATCTTTCCAGAAATTTCAAATAGTTTTCCCTTGAAAGTCCTGAAATACTTCGTTTTCCATACTCCCCGTCTTTTTTATCAAAATAAGGAGGATCACAAATAATCAGATCCGGCTTGTCCTTGGAATAAACAACTGGCACATCATCCCATTTGCTTTTTATATCCCAGTGATAGGGTTCAATCTCAGGTCTTGTATCGGGCCTGTCATTCATGTCCAGGCTCCAGCACCTTCTGCCCATGGCAAGGCAGGTATCAGCACACACACCACCGCCAGCCATGGGGTCAAAAACCAATTCACCCTGCTTAGAAAAAAAATAGAGGATATGAGCCACCAACTGGGCAGGGATACGACCGGGCCATTCATCTCCAAATCGTTTATCACAATCCATAAAATTCCATAAATCCCAAGTCCGGAGGCCCCATTGCAAATCCTTGAACCTTTTGTGATCACATTTGCCTTTCAAGGCCTGGGACCACACCATAGGTTCAGACCAGCCATGTTTTTTAGCAACCTGGGGAATGGTAAACCCTTTTGCAAGATCGCTTTTGGGTCCTTTGATCAATTCCGGCATCTTTGCCAAATGGCGACCTAAAGTCCTTTTGCTGATGCCCAGCCGTTTTGCTATCCTGTCCTGGGGAATTCCAAGCTTGTCTAAACGAAAGAGTTTAAGGCCAAGTGCAAGAAAAATTGCCGCCCTTAAATCTGCAAGGTATAGGTCAACTGTCTGTCTTGATCTGCCTATCGCCTTGCCTATATCAGATGACCTTAACCGGGAATTGTTTTTAAAGGCCTTTCTTGCTGTGTGCCGTGTTTCAGTCTCGGTCAACTGCTTTGGGCCGATGGCCTGTTTTGCAGCATAGAGCAAGGGATCTGCATCATTTAAGGTTTTAACAATCGCAGGGATGACGATTTGACCCGTCTTTTTAAAAGCAGTCCATCTATGTGCACCATCTAATATCCGGTACCAGATCTTTTTTATCGACGGCTCTGGATTTGAACAGACTTGAACCTGGATGGGGTCAAAGGTGAACCCATCCCTTAAATTTTCCTCAAACACATGGACCCGTTTGTGATCAATATTGTCTCTTGGATAAATGGACTCATCCAGAATAATATCTGCCAGTTGAATATCTACGATAGTCTCTTCCATTTACAATCCCCTCCTTAAAAACAGAATTAAAAATCAGTGACAGGTTTCTTCTCTTTCTGAGCAATCCGCCACGGGTGGACACTATAACGGGGCACCCTTTTTTCCCAATCCGGAATTCAGTTAAACCATTGCCGGGCAAGGTTTACAAAAATTTTCAAAATTTCATTTTTTTAATGATTTTGCTATTAGTGCCACAATGCCAGGATTGGCATTGTGGCACTAATAGCATCAATGTGTACCAGATACTTTTCAACACGATTAACCTCTTCTCGCCATTGAAATCCAGTCTTCACCATTCCATCTTTCAATCAGAGGGATGTTCGACAGCGGAATATCTTCATAAATCAGCGATCTCCGGCTTTTGCAGAATCATTTTCCAATAGCTTCCAATGGCCTGCTTTAGCTGATCCTATGCGTTCAATAAGCCCTGCTTCCCGAAGTTTTCGAATGGCTCTCTGGGTGGCAGAGTCAGATTTTTGAATCTGTTCTGCGATTTGCGGGATGGATAGATATGGATCTTTGGATAAAATTTTCAGTATTTGAAGGGGCGTTTTCCCCAGCGTTTTCCCCAGCGTTTTCCCCAGCGTTTCAGATAATCCATAAGATTCTTCAGTTTGAAACTTCACCATGAGGCCATTGGCATCATAGCTGAACTCAGGGGGTGGAGATCCTTTTTCACTGCATTCGCTATGGATTTTTTCAATCCCCCGGCCCCAGGATTCGATAAGCCCTGCCCTGAAAAAGGCATTGGCAATCAAAGGATTATAGGGGTTTGAGGGATGTTTTTTCAAAAGGTTTTCAATGGTCCATGTTTCCGGCAGTTGGCCGTCATTCCAGAAATAAATCTTATTTTCATACACGCTTATCTGAATGGGAACCCCACTGCTGTAATCTTTGTGAACAATGGCATTGAGCAGAACCTCTCTTATGGCATTCTTGGGAAAAGGATAGGTTTCAACCCGGGTGATACCTTCATAGCTGATATATGCCCTCAGATATTTGGTTAATATCAGATCAAGGGTTTTATCTACCTGATCAAACAGGCTTCCATGGATCTCATCCTGATACAAAAGTTCAGCATCTGTCCTGAAAAAACCTAATTTGATATAGGCGCCATCCACATATTTTTCCGGGGTTTGATGGAACAAGAGAACACCGGCCCTTCTTACAAAATCAGATTCCATGAGATGAAGATTATCAATGATGGCCTTGTTGCTGTCATCCAAAACAATCTCGCTCATGCGGCCGCTTTTTTGAGATTTTAAGCGGAACAACTCAAAGGCGTTTGCATGGAAATCGTCAATGCTTATATGGGGTAAGGGAACACCATCCCATCGTTTCCCCTGCTTTTTTAAAAGGAATTTATCAAGGGCCGGGCCTTTGAGTTCCTGCTTGGTGCTGCCGCTTCTGTAGTGATACTGGCCTTTATAGTTCACAGGGTATGGGTATGCATCAACAATGATCTCAATATATTTTTTATTGGCGTAAGATTGGAGATTAACATCCACAATAATGCCCAGAAGGCTGAGCACCTTATTGGGGATCTGCTCTAACAGTTTTTCAGCATTGGGAAGACCTTTTACCTCACCCTTGTCGTTTTTCCCAATGGCAAGGATACCCCCGTTTGCATTGGCAAATCCGCAAATCCATTTAATATATTCATCATGCCAGGATTCTTTCCATTCAACATGCTGATTTTCTGATTGTTGATCCCTGCCTGTCATATTACCTCACCTGGGTGTTTATATCCCACCCGGCCTTTTAAACGGCCGGAGTGATATATTTTGTGCAGATATCCCTTTCTGAAAAGTCTTTTTTATTTATTGCCATAGTTATTATCACTTGTCATTCATTGTTATCGTGATCAGACAATTTAGGATTTATCATAATGATTTTCGAAAGACAAATACTATTGATTTTTATGGGATATTGCAGCTATTGGGAATTCTTGTCAGACCAAGAGAGCACATTAATTGTATTGTAATCTTTTGGTAAATAACATTTCACACCACAATAATCATCTCTTTAAAAAGCCAACTTCAATCGCCTTGCCTATATCAGATGACCTTAACCGGGAATTGTTTTTAAAAGCCCTTCTTGCTGTGTGCCGTGTTTCAGCCTCATTTTTTCTTGGATAAATGGACTCATCCAGAATGATATCTGCCAGTTGAATATCTACGATAGTCTCTTCCATTTACAATCCCCTCCTTAAAAACAGAA
>JABIYQ010000372.1 GCA_018702715.1 Desulfobacula sp.
AAAATAACGCAACTATGCAAGCCTGACCCCAAGAACGAAAACAAGGAGATAAAGTAATGAAAAACAAGGTGTGGATTAATCTGGTAATGGCAATTCTTGTTGCAGGACTTTTTTTAACTGTCTCATGTGCAAAAAAAACTGTTGTAACTGATGCAACAACCATAGAAGATCAGGCAAAAACCAAACTTGAGGCCGATGCAAAAGCCGCGGCTGATGCTGAAGCTGAACGGATTGCCCAGCAGAACCTTGAAGACAAAATGGCCAATGAGAAAGCTCAAAAAGAAGCTCAAATTACGGCTGCTAAGAACCGGTTTGTGAACCAGGACATTCATTTTGAATATGATAGTTCCGAGTTAACTTCCATGGCAAAGACTGGATTAAAAGAAAAGGCGGCCTGGTTAAGGGCCAATCCTTCAAGAATAGTTTCTATTCAAGGCCATTGTGATGAACGCGGTACAACGGAATACAACCTTGCCTTAGGTGATCGTCGTGCAAATACTGTGAAAGTCTATATGGTTAATCTGGGTATTCCAGCTTCCCGCTTGAAAACCATTAGTTATGGCGAAGAAATGCCTTTAGATTTTGCCAGCTCGGAAAGTGCTTATAGAAAAAACAGGCGTGCCCATTTTGCAATTGATTAATTAATATTGGGGTCAGGCTTGCATAATATTGGGGTCAGGCTTGCATAGTTGCGTTATTGTTTTTAGTAACGCAACTATGCAAGCCTGACCCCACGCTGACCCTGACCCCACGCTGACCCACTGGTGTGACCCCCTTTGGATGACCTAAATTTGGAGTTTGGTTATGAAAAAAACTTACCTTTTTTTTATTTTTATTATTATTGCTATTCTTTCAGGCTGTGTAGAACCCAGCCAGTTTGTTGCCCTGGAAACAAAGGTGGCAGTTATGGAAAGAGATAATAACTTGCACCTTTCCAGGCAAAATGAAAAATTAAATGCCTCGGCAGTTTTAAGTAGCCGGAACCAATCAAAGATAGAGGCTTTGGAAAAAAGATTAAGTAGTGGCAACACAATGAGCCAGGAAGAGTATGCAGAATTAAAATACACGATAAAGACCCTAAAAGAAGGGCTTCAACGACTTGAAGGACAGATTGAAGAAATAAAGCATGGTTTTGCAGGGGGTCAAAATAATGGCGCAACCATGGAAGAAAAACTGGAACGGCTCGATCAGGCTATTTCAAAGAATTATGAAAAAGTGATCACCCTGGAAAAATATATGGGATTTGAACCCTCAGCAGCCGGTGAGAAGGAAAAGATTATCCAGCCGCAACAAGGATCGGAAAAAAGTCCTGTCCAGGAATTATATGATGCTGCAAAAAAATTGTTTGATGACGGGGACAATGAAAATGCACGCATTCAGTTTGAAAATTTTATCAATAAATACCCTGATTCTGATAATGCGGACAATGCTCGATTTTGGATCGCAGACTCTTATTATGTAGAAAAATGGTTTGAAAAAGCCATTTTGGGGTACCAGAAAGTCCTGGAGGATTATCCTGACAGTAACAAGCTTCCCGCTGCTAGACTAAAACAAGGATATGCATTTGCTGAACTGGGGGAAAAGGCAAATGCCAGGCTTATTTTAAAAGAGTTAATAAAAAAACATCCCAAAACAAATGAAGCCGGATATGCCAGGGAAAAATTAAAAAAGCTAAAGTGATGCTATAAATGTCTTTGATAAAAATCGTTGGCATTGACCCGGGACTGGCCGGTACGGGTATTGGTGTTATAGAGGGAAATAGACTGGAAATTTGTAAATATTCATTCGGCAGCATCGCGACGGATGCAAAAGACACTATCCCTTACAGACTTCACCGGATTTATTCAAAAACACTGGCGTTACTTTGTGAGGTAAAACCGGATGTTGTGGTTATTGAAGATATATACTCACTTGACAAATACCCTAAATCAGGTATTATGCTGGGCAAAGTTTCAGGCGTTCTGCTTTTGGCAGCATATAAAGCCGGGCTCAATGTTGAAGAAATCCCAGTAAAGGAAGCAAAAAAAATTGTTTCCGGCAATGGAAGTGCAGATAAATTTCAAATGGAAAGAGCGGTTAGAAATTTATTAAATCACAGTGACTCCATCAGACCTTTTCATGCGTCAGATGCCCTGGGACTGGCAATAACAGGATATTACAGGTATAAAAGAGAATTATGATCGGATTTCTTGAAGGCAGTATTCATAATTTTGAATCTGATGGCATTTTACTGCTTTGCGGGAATATTGGATATGAAATCGTATTGACACCTCAAATGGTTGAAAGCCTGAGATCTTCTCAGACAAATGAGGTGGCTCTGTATATTTATTATCATTTGACGGAAAGACAGCCAAAACCTGTTCTTATTGGTTTTGAAACAATGGCGGACAAAGCATTTTTTCAAACCTTTATTACAGTTGATGCCATAGGGCCCATGAAAGCTGTTAAAGCCATGTCCCGGTCCGTGGGTGAGATAGCAGGTGCCATTGAAAAAAAAGATGTAAAATTTTTAACAGGCTTAAGTGGAATTGGTAAAAGAACTGCGGAAAAAATTATCGCAACCCTGCATGGGAAAGTAGAAAAATTTATAGCAGAGACACATCATAGAGACCCGGTGGGACAGGACAACCTTCCTATTGAGATGCGGTCAATCAGTCAACAGGTTGCAGACGTTCTTGTAGAACAGCTCGGGCATTCTTCTTTGTCAGCTAAAAGAATGATCAAAGAGGCCTATGAACGCAACAGCACGATTTTGACGCCTGAAGACCTTTTTGATGAAATTTTTCAGGAGAAAAGATAAAACATGAATGATGATATTATCTCCTACTCTTCTGAGAAAAAAGGTATTGTTACATCAAAAAATACAAGCGATGATTTATTCTCTGAAATTGTATCTTTAAGACCCACAAGTTTTAAAGAATATATTGGCCAGAATGACACCGTGGAAACATTGAAAATAGCCATACAGGCTGCCAAAATGAGGAATGAATCCCTGGAGCACATATTGCTTCACGGCCCCCCGGGTTTAGGCAAAACAACTATTTCCCATATTATTGCCGATGAAATGGAAAAAAATTTAATCGTTACTTCAGGACCTGCCCTGGAAAAGGGGGGGGATCTCATAGGCATATTAACCAATCTAGGGGACGGTGATATTTTTTTTATAGATGAAATTCATAGAATCCCTAAGATTGTTGAAGAATTTTTATATCCTGCCATGGAAGATTTTGTCATTGATTTTATATTTGATAAAGGAATTCATGCCAGGAGCCATCGATATCGGCTAAAGCAATTTGTACTGGTTGGCGCAACCACAAGGGTGGGACTCTTATCTTCTCCTCTAAGGGATCGATTCGGCATTTTTAGAACCCTTGATTTTTATTCTATTGAACAATTGGTTATAATTATTAAACGTTCTGCAGATATTTTGAACACTATTATTTCTGAAAATGGTGCTAGTGAACTTGCTAAACGGTCCAGGGGAACTCCCAGGATAGCCAATAGATTATTAAAGCGGGTCAGGGATTATTCACAGGTAAAATCCCATGGGAACGTTACCAGGCAAAGTGTGCAGGCTTCACTTGAACTTGAAGGAATCGATAGTCTTGGGCTGACATCACTTGACAGGCATTATTTAAAAACGATAATAGATTTTTACATGGGCGGACCTGTGGGAATTGAAGCCATTGCAGCAACTTTGCAGGAAGAAACTGACACGCTTGTGGATGTGGTGGAACCTTTTTTGTTGAAAATGGGAATGGTCCTGCGAACGTCCAGCGGCAGAAAGGCATCACAAAAAGCGTATCAGCATCTTAAGCTTAAAACATAATAAAAGAGATGTCCCGGATGGGGCATATCCAATAAGGTATAATTGGTATTTTAAATAAAAAAAAAATATTATTAAATAGACTGAATCTGCTGTTATCACTGATCGTGATACAATTGTTTTTACCATACAGCTCTATTGTCATGGCCCAGGATAATTTAGATATTTCCTCTATTATTGAATTGCCTGAAAACGAGAATGCAATTCTGGTTGAGAAAAAAACTCAAACTCTGTTTCTTTATTCATCCAAGAGCGACAATTTGTTTGCTTTATTTCAAGTCCCCTGCTCAACAGGGGAGCAAAACGGAGGAAAACAAAAGACTGGGGATAAAAAAACACCAGAGGGCGTTTATTTTTTAAATGAGGAATATGAAGACAAATATCTGTCCCCAATATATGGGGAAAAAGCATTTTCCATGGACTATCCCAATTCCATTGATCAAAGGGATGGTAAAAACGGATCAGCCATCTGGATACACGGCACCAATAAAAAGCTTGAACCCTTTGATTCAAACGGTTGTATTGCATTAGAAAATTCCAATATTATAAAACTTTCAGAATATGTACACCTTAATTCAACCCCCGTAATTGTGGTTGAAGAAATTAATAAGATTAACAGGTCAATTCTTATAAAGGCAAAACAAGATATTACCTTTTTGTTGGATCAATGGATAAAAGCCATAGAAATTGGAAGCTATGGTAATTATTTATCCTTTTATTCTCCTGGATATTTGCCGGATATCAATTGGTGGGAACAATGGCTTGAAATAAGAAAGCTTGCAAACAAGCCTGATTCAAAATTGAGAGTGGAAAGAGACAGGACAGGTATTTACTACCATGATCATGTTTTTGTGGTTTTGTTTGATTATATTATGATGTTTGAAAATAAAAAAATTTTATTGGGGAAAAGAAAATTATTTCTGGAAAATCAAAACAACAATTATAAAATTATTGGTGATAATTTTCAAAGTATTCCAAAAGATTTTCAATCTTTACAATTTCCAAAGGTTGCCGCTGCAAAAATGCTTGTGGAATCTGCTTCAAAAAAAGAATCTGTCATGGAAACCATTAACCATTGGCTTACAGCATGGTCAGCAAAAGACATGGATAAATATGAGTCCTTTTATGCACCAACTTTTTATTCTGATGGAATGAATAAAAAAAAATGGGTCCAAAGAAAGGCAATTCTTGCAAAAAAATATGATTTTATAAATGTTCTTGGCAAAGATTTTAAAGTAAAATTGGAAAAGAATACATGTGAAGTCACTTTTTTTCAGGAATATGAATCAGACACGCTTTTAGACCAAGGAACAAAAAAGTTAAAACTTGTTAATAAAGGTGGACTATGGAAGATATATCAGGAGACCTGGAGAGCGAAATAGAGCGTTCCAGAGAAAAGCCACACAAACAGGATCTAAGGAAAAGAGTTATTATTGTTGATGATTTCGGGGAGATGAAATCTGGTGATTATCTGAAATTTTTTGTAAAAGCCCTGTCTGTCATAAGTGTTGTTTGCATTGTTATCGCCGGCCTGCTTTATTTTTTTTATACTGAATTGTCCAAACAGGCTAAGCTTGATGAAAACAGGCTTGTTTCGCTTGAAAAAGAGGTCTATTCCCTGACCCGGGAAAAAGAAATATTAATGGCAAAACTTGTGATTTCAGGAAAAGACCCAGGGATTGAAAACGAGTTCAAAAAAGAAGACAAACCCGGCCTTGAAACGATTGAAGAAAAAAAAACTGTCCATCCTGAGTCTGAAGACAAGGGTGTTGTAAAAAAAATTTCAATGGATGAGCCGGGAAAAAACAATATTAAACATAGGTCCAATGCTTTTAGCCAAGCTATCAAAGCAATACCGGAAATTGAGCCCTCTGATGAGGCTGTGCCCTTCAGGATTATTAAAAAAAACATTGATATTGAGAAATTCAGTGTAACTAAGGATGGGGAAAGCGACGACCTTCTGGTGAGGTTTGATATCCGCAACATCTCCAATGAACCCGGGGATGTATCAGGAAGAATATTTACGGTATTGAAACCTGATAATAATATTGAAGACCAATGGCTTGTGGTGCCGAACGCAGCTTTGAAAAATGGTGTTCCTTCCGAGTACAGAAATGGCCAGTATTTTTCAATCGCCAATTTTAAACCGGTCAAATTCAGAATCAAACATCAGTCTAACCCTGATTTTTTTACACAAGCCATTATTTTTATTTTTAATGAGCAGGCGGATTTGGTATTTGAGAAACTCATTAACATCACTGAGGCAAACTAGCGATAATGAAAAATAGGTCCATAATAAAAACTGTGTTTGCTTTTTTATGCTTTTTATTAATTTCCACCCAGGTTTTTGCAGGGAAAAAAATTCATACAGTTTTTTTTGAAGGCGAAGAAAATGAACTTCATGTCTATAGGATAAATGGTTCCAAACCCGGGAAAACATTGCTTGTTATGGGTGGAATTCAAGGGGATGAGCCAGGGGGGTTCCTTGCAGCAGATTTTTATGCGGATTTTTTGCTTGAAAAAGGAAATTTGATAGTAGTGCCCAGGGCAAATTTTCCTTCAATTTTAAAAAAAGAAAGAAAGATCAACCAGGACATGAATCGAAAATTTCTTGATGATAATATCTTTAATTATGAAACAAAAGTCGTCAATGTCCTGAAAAAATTAATTTGTGAAAGTGATTGTTTATTAAATCTTCATGAAGGCTCTGGCATTTATTCCAGCAAATGGGAAAGCAAAGAAAAAAATCCAAAACGATTCGGACAATCAATTATTGCCGATGGCTCCCTTTTAAAAAAGCCTGATTCACAAAAAAGTGTTCATCTTGAAAAAATGGCCAAAAAGGTTATTGACAAGATCAACCGGCACATTGAAAATAAAGACCATTTTTTCCATTTTAACAACCATAGGACAAATGATCCGGATTCAATTCATAAAGAGCAGCTGAAATCTGCAACCTATTATGCATATCATATTTGTAAAATTCCGGCATTTGGTATTGAATCTGCCAGATTTCTTCCTTTGGAACAAAAAGTTCTACAGCATATTTATGCCGTTAACGGGTTTATGGAAATTTTAGACATTATTCCAAAAACTCCGGGCATTGATCTGAAAAAACCTCAAATGCAATATATGATAATTTCTGTGAATGATTCCACTCCTGTTGTTGTAGAAAAAATGCAGCGTTTGAAAATCAATAAAGGTGATATGATTCAGGTTCATGATATTGTCTCGAACTATGAAAGAGGTCTCAGCATTGATGTTATAGGCCTGGGGAATCAGTTTAACGATATGAAAAAAAGACTGATTGTCAATGAATCCACAAGGATTGAGGCAAAAAAAGATTTTTATACCTGTGGCAGTGTTTTTCTGGATATTGATCCTAAGGGTTCAAGGGTGGAGAAGAAGCAGGTTATAGTCAGTGAATCAAGCAAGACTTCATCTTTGAGATATAAATTAAAAATAAACGGCAGACTTAAAATTGTAGACAACTACAGTCATGTTATTATCCGCCGGGGGGACAAATTTATTATTGAGGATATCATTGCCGGTATTGTGGATCCTTCCAAATATATTGTTAATTTTAAAGGGTTTGTTGGAAATTCCAGGAATAATAGTGGTGAAGACCGCGGTTATTTAATCGATACGGGAAAAAAAGTTTTGATGAAGCGGTACTCCGTGAATAAAAAAGACCAGCATTATTATGTGCTAACGACTTTGAATGGAAAAGAGGTCGGCAAAATATTTATAGATATTCAATCATAGGTACAATCACAGGTAAGTTAAGGAGACATAAAATGAGAAAGAAAAGCTATAAAAATCTTTCAATCATTGATCGGGAACTTAAAATTGAAGGATCTATAAAAAGTGCCGGCAAATTAATTATAAAGGGCCAGGTTAACGGTACAATTGAGGGGGATGTGGTTATTATTGCAAAGGATGGCCGGGTGAACTCCAGTGCCACAAAAGTATCCAGCCTTACCATTGGTGGAGATTTTCAGGGCAATCTGTCTGCATCCAGGGAATTAATTGTTCTTTCGACGGGGATTTGTTCAGGCAAGGTGGCGTGCAAGGATCTTATTGTTGAAAATGGTGGAATTTTAAATGCAGAGGTTTCCTGTAAGACGACAAATAGTTTGTCAACAGAAAAAGAGCTGCCCCCCTTTGACCACAGTGAATTAAAAGAAGTGGAAAAGTAAATTTTGCTTGACATTAACATGAAACTTATGTAGATACTGCTGATTGTGTTTATGAATTAGGAGCTTTGAAGAAATTGAAAAAATATACATATAGTGCAAAAAGATCAGACAATAAAGAAAATTGGTGTGTCATTGATGCAAAAGATCAAATTCTTGGCAGACTGGCTTCCCAGGTGGCTTATAGAATCCGTGGAAAAAACAATCCGCTTTTCACACCCCATGTGGATATGGGGGACTGGGTTATTGTGATAAATGCCGATAAAGTCCGCCTGACCGGTAACAAAATGGATCAGAAAAGATATTATCGCCACTCAGGATATATAGGCAGTATTAAATCTGATACAGCAAAAGAATTGTTTGAAAAAAAACCGAATGAGGTTGTTAAAAAGGCGATTAAGGGTATGCTTCCTAAAAATCGTCTGGGTAGAAAACTTGGCAAAAAATTATTTGTATACGCAGGTGATCAGCATCCCCATGCTGCTCAAAAACCTGAACCTGTAGAACTTTAAGGAAAAAAGGACGCGATAATTATCAATGGAAAGTGGAAACGTATTTTATGCGACGGGTAAAAGAAAAGATTCTGTAGCCAAAGTATGGTTAAGTCCCGGCAATGGTAAGATTGTGGTCAATAACAAAGATCTGAACGAATATTTTGAACTGAATGTAACAAGAGATTTGCTTTCATCTCCTTTGGTTCTCACTGAAAAAAACGATGCCTGTGATATTAAAGTGACAGTATTGGGTGGCGGTAAATCCGGCCAGGCCGGCGCTATCCGCCTTGGTGTATCTAAAGCGCTTGTGCTCTTAGATCCTGATCTTCGAGGGGTTTTAAAAAGTGCAGGATTCCTGACAAGGGATTCAAGAACAAAAGAACGTAAAAAATACGGCAAAAAAGGCGCAAGAGCAAGCTTTCAGTTTTCAAAAAGATAATTTTTTTTATATACTACAAAGATTATTTTTTATACCAATTTATAATATCAGATTTAAAATATCAGTTTAAAATATCAGTTTAAAATATCAGTTTAAAATATCAGTTTAAAATTTCAGGGGGGGACAAAGAAAATTCTTTGTCCCCTTTTTTTGTAAACCCGCATGATCCCTATATCATTAGTGCCTGAACAGAAACCCGTGTTTGGGTGGCTCGCAGAGGAGCAAAGCTCACAAAATTGCCCATATACAAGGCGCAAG
>JABIYQ010000097.1 GCA_018702715.1 Desulfobacula sp.
TTGATGAAAATCAATCCTATTATGTAAGATTTACAGATATTCCAGGCAATATCCTGTTCGGCCAAATGCCGGATGAGGAAGATGCGGCTGATTTTCATTTATTAACTCTTGTGTGAATTTATATGCTTTGGCATGGCCGATACCATCTCTGCCATTAAAATTCACTACAGGAATCATAACTTAAATGGGGTGGAAAAATGTCCTTATTAACTAAAATGAAGTATTCTTTTATTTCCACTGCAATGGATAAAGAAACTTTTACAGTGGTCAGTTTTAAAGGTTTTGAAGCTATTTCCAAACCCTATGAGTTTGAGGTATTGCTGGTTTCGGAAAAAAAGGATATTGACCCTTTGCTTGTTTTACAGAACCCTGCAGTCTTTACCATCCACAGGGATGAAGAGGATAATGTGGAGTTCAATGGTATTCTTATCCAGTTTGAAGAAACCCAGGAATTTAATGACTATCTTTTTTTCAAGGCTGTTCTTGCACCAAAACTCTGGTGGCTTTCTTTAACCCACCACAACCAGGTATTTTTAGACTTGTCAATTCCTGAAATAATGGAAGACGCTTTAAAAGATGGAGGTCTTAAACCCATATATGACTTTGCCTTCAATCTTAATCCCAATAATATTTACAACAAACTTGAATATATCTGCCAATATGATGAGTCCCATTTTAATTTTGTTTCAAGATGGGCTGAAAGAGAAGGACTCTACTACTTTTTCGAGCAGACTCCAAATGGTGAAAAAGTCGTTTTTACGGACACTAAAATGGAACATAAAGATCTGTTACTGGGTAAAGATCTTATTTATGACCCACAGTCAGGACTTGCTGCACTTCATACAAAGGAAGTGATACAATCGTTTATATGTAAGCATAACCTGCTTCCCCAAAGGGTTTATTTAAAAGATTACAATTATCTTAAACCATCCCAGGCCATGGAGGGGATAGCAGATGTAGATGAAAACGGCAGGGGTGAAAACTATATTTACGGGGTGAATTTTGATTCTGTTAATGAAGGGAACAGGCTGGCTAAAATAAGGGCAGAAGCGCTTTTGTGCAGAAAATCAATTTTCCAGGGAGAAAGTTCAGTCCCCTTTATGGTGCCGGGATATACATTTGATCTCAATGAACACTATAGGGACATGTACAACAGGAAATACCTGGTGACAGATATTACCCATGAAGGACACCAGACAGGATATCTGATTTCCGGAATAAGCGATGCTATTGAATCCAGAGATGAGGAGATGTTTTATTCCAACACCTTTTCAGCTGTTTACTCAGATGAACAATTTCGGCCCGAACATCTAAGCAAAAAACCCAAAATATCAGGAACCATAAATGCAAAAGTAGATGCCAGCGGCAGTGGAGAGCATGCTGAACTGGATGAGCATGGAAGATACAAAGTTATTCTTCCCTTTGACAGAAGCGGTCGATTCGGCGGCAAGGCTTCAGCCTTTTTCCGCATGATGCAGCCGTCAGCAGGCCAGAACCAGGGAATGCATTTTCCCCTGCACAAAGGCACGGAAGTTTTGCTGACATTTATAGACGGAAATCCAGACCGACCCGTAATTGCAGGGGCCGTTCCCAATCCTGAAACATCCAGCCCCGTAACCGACGCTAATCAAGCAGTATCTGCAATCGTTACGGGCCGGAACCCTGATGACAATTCTGCCGGTGCCGGTGATGCAAAGGCCCGGGGTAACTCCGATACCAATAACTATATTCAATTTAATGACACGAATGGCAAAGAATCCATTACCATACATTCTCCTCGTGAAATCGAAAATTATGCAGGAGGAAAGTATAAACGAAGAGAACTTGGCCCCTCCGAGGAAACAGGCCATGACAAATATGAGGATAAGGATGATGGTGACGTTCCTCTGGGTAAAAAAATTGATACTAATTCTGCTAATTTAAAAACGGAAAATTTACTTAAAATAATACAGAATTTTTCGCCATCCAATGTTTATGGTTATGATGAAAAAGCAACTTTGCCGAAGTATTCTAAGGGTGCACCGAATAATCTGGAAGAATTTGTCATTGCGCCTGTTCCTAACCATCCTGATACCTTTACCATTTTTTTCAATAATACTCCTAAAATCTGGTGTTTTACTGATGGCACTGCTGATGACTATGACTATTATGAATTACCAGATCTGTATAAAAACGTTGAAGAAGCATGGGAAGACTATTGGAACTATTGGGTTAAAAAAAAGCACCCCACGGCAAAAGGATATGAAAAGATTGTGTATATCAACCATACCCCCAGCCGCCCCATCAACCATCCCTGGTACGTGAGTCAATGGGATGTTGTAGACGATGATACCAGCAAAAGATTAATAGATTACCTCAGACAATCGGACTGGGACAGACATTGCGAAGCAAAATGGGAGAAATGGATAAAAAAAACCAAAAAAGATTGGAAAAAATGGATGCCCCATTATATCCGGGGCCATGTCCGTGGTTCCCACCGGGATACATTCAACATGCAGGAAGGCAATTATTACGATTTCGGGGGATACTGGGTTTACAACCTGGGGAACGCCTATATTGAAAACCATGTAGATCAGGCGGCAAAACTAAACAGCGATGATCTTCCTTTTGACATGCTTAAAAAAGGCGGCCCAGCCTGGAATGAAGGCAAGACCCATGGTGATAACTGGAAAAAAGTGGGAGATAAAAGGTCTAATGACCGAGCAAAATCAAAAAACGAATTATGGGAGACATGGAAGAAAAAACATGAAAGCTCAGGGAATAATTCTCAGGGATGGAAAAACATCTGGGTTGAAAAAAAATTTGGAGATTCCTATGATTACCGGGATGGGAATGCCATTAGCATAACAAAGGGCTGTGTTCACGATATAAA
>JABIYQ010000465.1 GCA_018702715.1 Desulfobacula sp.
ATAAAAATCTTTTTTTCAAGCTATATTGCCCGATGATCCCGCCCTGTTTTTGAAAGGTAGTATTCGTAATCCCCTTCATAGGGGGTCATTTTCCCCTGGTCGATCTCGAAAACCCGGTTCACAAGGCAGCGGAGAAAATGCCGGTCATGGCTGACCAGGACAAGGGTGCCAGTGAACTTTTTCAGGGCCGCAAGCAGGATCTCCCTGGACTGGATATCCAGGTGGTTGGTGGGTTCGTCCAGGATCAGAAAATTGAGTGGCTGTCCCAGGAGGGTTGCCAGGACGAGCCGGCTTTTCTCTCCGCCTGAGAGTAGCTTGATCTTTTTGTCCACATCATCACCTGAGAAAAGAAAGGCTGCGCACAGGTTCCGGATCACCCCTATTCCTTTAAGGGGCAGTGCATCCTGGACCGTATCAAAAACAGTTCTGTCCGGATATAGAACATCCATGGCGTGCTGGCTGAAATACCCCATGTTGACACTGGCGCCGATCCTACAGATGCCCTGGGTGGGATCTGTCTTTTGTGCCAGGACCTTTAGGAAGGTGGATTTTCCTGCACCATTGATACCGACCACTGCAATTTTATCCTGGCGGTTGATCAGGCCTGAGATGTCGCTGAACACGGTTTTAGGGTCCATATCCTGTGTTTCCCATGTTTTTACTAGGTGGTCAAAAAACACAACATCATCACCTGAACGCGGGGTGTCGGAAAATTCAAATTTAATATTTCGCTGGTATTCCGGCAATTCAATGCGTTCTATTTTTTCAAGTTTCTTGATGCGGGACTGTACCTGTGCGGCATGGGATACCCGTGCCTTGAAACGGGCGATAAAATCCTCTTCCTTGGCCAGCTTCTCCTTCTGTCGGCGGTGGCTTGCCAGAAGATTCGTCATTCTGATTTCCCGCTCTTTGATATAAAAATCATAGTTCCCGCCATAGGTGGTGACTTTCTGGCCGGCCACTTCAATGGTCTGGGATACGACTCGGTTCATGAAGTCGTGGTCATGGCAGGTCATCAAAAGCGCGCCTTTGAAATCATTGACCAGCCAGTTCTCCAGCCAGATGATAGATTCCATGTCCAGATGGTTGGTGGGTTCATCCAGCAGCAGAACGGTGGGGCTGATGGTCAATATTGTTGCCAGGGCAATCCGCATCTTCCATCCGCCGCTAAAGGATTCCACAGGGCGGGTGTAGTCGACAGGACCGATACCCAGGCCGGTGAGAACGGTCTGGGCCCGGGTTTCAAGATCATATCCGCCGCGGGTTTCAAATTCCTGGGCCGCTTCTCCGTATTTTTCGAGCAACAGTCCCATGGTGCTGTCATCCATGGGTTCTGCCATGGCAGCTTCCATCTCTTTCATGGCACGGCCCAGCATGGCCACATCCTTTGCCCCGGACATCACTTCGGACAAGGCGGATCTGCCGGACATCTCTCCCACATTCTGCGAGAAATAACCGATTTTTGTTTTTTTTGAATAGGAGATCTGGCCTTCATCTGCTTCTTCTTCTCCTGTGATCAGGTGGAAGATGGTTGTTTTGCCCGTTCCGTTGGCGCCCACAAGTCCGATCCGTGCGCCGGCCAGAATCTGCAGGCTCGCTTTTTTAAAAAGAATCTGTGATCCGTGCTGTTTTGATATATTGGTCAGATGAACCATTTTAATGCCCCAAACAAAAAATAGCAAAATTACCATATGTTCAGGTTATGTTGCAAGAAAAAGAAAAGGATTTGTAATCTGTATAGTTTTGATATATGGGTCGGATGAATCATTTTAATGCTCCGGGGAAAAAAATCTTATTAATTGGAAATCTTATATTGTTGACATTCTTTTAAGGTGCTTGTAATTTTAACTTAACCCTAAAAAATGCATTATTTTTCTAAAAATAAATAGGAGAATCATCATGGAAGATCAAGAACTTTGCAGGGACATTAATTCTCGTACCATCAGGGTATCACTTGTGGATGGAACGCAAATAAGTGCATGTGTAAATATTGATCGAGAACCTGGATACAACAGGCTAAGCGATTTAATCAGCAGCGATCGTGAACCGTTTTTGATTTTGATGAATGCAGCACTGCATACGCCCGGCCTTGATAACCCAACAAAGCACGAAACTTTTTTCATTAACAAGGATCATATCCTGTGGGCCACGCCCGAATCATAGTCAATATAAAATAAGCTGTCATAAGGCTTTATCAATCACAGTGTCCATAAATCTCGTGGGAAAGGATCTTCCATGAGAGGCAGGCACATCATGAACAATTGCCTTACCGGGTTGTTGTGAATATTGGTTTTGATAAACTCATTTATACCTATCGAAACAAATGAGTTTGCCCTGTTGTTACTGCATCTTTTATCAATTTTCCTGTCACTTTTAATTTCTCAAGTTTTCCTTTCTTTTTAGCCATAATAATATCATACAGGTCGTCTCTTGTTGATGGTGGGCTTATTTGTGTTGGTTTTTTGTTCAGCGTTATCGCTTTTTTAGGACAGGTGGTCACGCACAACCCGCAACCGAGACATCTATTAAGATCTATGATTGACACCTGAGTATTTTCAATCAGCTTTACCGCGCCCGCCTGACACCTTTTTTCACAAATTTCGCAGCCGTTACATTTACTTGCATCAATCTTGGCATAAAAATTTGAGGCCCAGAAATCCATTGGTTTTGGGATGCTTTTATGAATCCGAAGCATTCCACAGCAGCATCCACAGCAAGAACATATAAAATCGGCCTGTTTTGTATTGGATGGCTGAAGAACCAATCCCTGTTTTTGATTTTTTTCAAGAATCGATATAGCCTCGTCAAGCTCGATTCGTCTTCCCATTCCATTATCCATAGCCATCTGTGCAAAATCTCCCACAGCCATGCAGGTTTCTTTTCGGTCAGTAACCTTGCATTTTTTTCCCTGCAAGCTTTTTTTCTTTCTACAAAGGCATTCAAAAATAGCAAAAACTCCATTGGATTTTTTTAACAGGGCTGTTACTTCATCAAAGGTACTGACATTGCTTTTAATAGAAATACTTTTGGCAATGGGTATTGTTCTCATCTGGGGTAGCTCTGTACTTAGAAATTCAATCCCAAATTTTCTATCGGAAAAGTATGTGTTGAGATCCTCGATGAATTCAGGTGTAAGCCTGTCAAGTTGTAACTCATACATCCCAACAACAAGTGGCGCATTGCAATAATATTTCTTATCACCTCTTATCCTTGATAAAATCCCCCCTTTTTTTTCAATATCACCCAGAATGTCTGCAAGAACATCTTGAGACTCAACTAAACCTTTAGCTCTTTTAAAAATGGTCTCAATCGGTTCTGGTTTAAAGTTCAAATAGGTTGCAATCAATGCCTGCCTGGATGAAAAAATATGTTTTAAAATCCGTATTTCAGCACCGGATTCTGTAGCTGGAAATCCTACAGCCTGGCTGTCCAAATGTCTTTGCAGGTCTTTATAGACCTTGTCATCTTGTTCCATTTATTCCTCATAGATTAAGGGGGAAATTAAAAATTTCAAAGATTTCGCCTGCCTTTTAATAAATAAAATTATAAAAGCCAATAAGCAACATTAAAGATATTTTTTAAAACCCTGACATAAACAATTTTTAAAAGTTCCTTTGGCCTCTTAGCCATGCTATGATATTCTATTATTGAAACGACCATGAGCATTGGAATATTTGAATGAATATTGATAAACCTGAAGCAAAAGCTTTCTTATTTGAACTCTATACCCAGACCAATGGCGATATTAATAAACAGGTATCCACAGATGATGTTGGTGCTTCTTTAGACCTTGAAAAGGCAGAATCCGGGACCATGGCTGAAGATCTTATTATTCAGGGTTATGCTGAACTGAAAACCCTTTCCGGTGGCATCGGTATCACTCTTAAGGGGTTAGAGGTGTTGAATATAAAAATTGTTCCTGAATCCAAAACTGAAACACTGACCCTGGGTACTGGAACGGTTATTGAAGACCAGGGGAAAAAAAATCTTGAAAAAATCATTCAGGATATAAAAGACAGCTTAAGCCTTCTCAAGCTCACCTATGCTCAACAAGAAGAGCTTGTGATAGATATAAAAACCATAGAGATCCAAATGCTTTCTCCATGTCCCAAGACAAAAA
>JABIYQ010000094.1 GCA_018702715.1 Desulfobacula sp.
CAAGACCCTTTGCTTTATAAACAGCAGCAAAATCAGTCAACTCGTCAATCTGTTTTCTGGTAAAAGTTGAACATCCCTTTGCATTAATGGCTTTAACAAGGCCGCCATTTTTTACTACATTTGCAAACACCTTGAATCCAGTATCTTTTACAATATCGGAAACCTCGCACAATTCCAGACCGAATCTTAAGTCAGGCCTGTCCAGACCAAATCTTGAAATGGCCTCATCATATGTGATCTGAGGAAAAGGGATGACAAGGTCCAGATCAAGCACTTTTTTAAAAATAGTGACAATCATACCTTCTGCAATTTCCATAATCTCTTTTTCATTAACAAAAGAAAGTTCCATATCGATCTGGGTAAACTCAGGCTGCCGGTCCGCTCTTAAGTCTTCGTCTCTGAAACATTTGACAATCTGATAATACCTGTCAAACCCTGAAATCATTAATAATTGTTTAAAAAGCTGGGGAGATTGCGGGAGTGCATAAAATTCCCCCGGGTTGACCCTGGACGGAACCAGGTAATCCCTTGCTCCTTCTGGTGTGCTTTTGGTTAAAAAGGGTGTTTCAATATCAACAAAGCCTTTATTGTCAAGATAGTTTCTGATAGCCATGGTGGCCTTATGTCTTGCCAGAATATTTTTTTTCAGCTGGGGTCGTCTTAAATCCAGATATCTGTATTGCAGACGAATGGATTCCGACGCTTCCACACGGTCTTCAATCTGGAATGCCGGTGTTTTGGCCTTTGAAAAAATGTTCAATTCATCTATCAAAACTTCAATGGCACCGGTTTTCATAGCAGGGTTGAGCATATCATCCGGACGGGCAATAACTTTTCCTTTAACACCAAGGACATATTCGTTCCTGATTTCCTGGGCCCTTTTATGAATCTCTTTTGAATTTTCCGGGTTAAAAACGATTTGGGTGATACCTTCTCTGTCCCTTAAATCTATAAAGACTACCCCCCCATGGTCGCGGCGGTGCTGAACCCAGCCCATTAAAACAACTTCTTTATTGATATCCGTGGCTCTTAATTGGCAACAATGATGTGTTCTTTTTAAATCTCCCAGTGAATCAGTCACGTATAATTTTCCTCTATATTATTTATTAAATATCTTGATAAGTTCAGGAACCAGTGTTTCTATTGCGAGTAATACCTGTTCTTTGGTATTCATGTTTCGTATTACAACAGTTTTTTTCTTAAGCTCATCTTCTCTTGCAATCAAGACATATTGGGCCTTGAGTTTATCTGCACGTTTCATAAGGGCTTTCATGCTTTTCCCTCTGAAATCCATCTCTGTGCGAATACCGGCCTGATTCAGTTCTAAGGACCAGTGATATCCTTTTTCCATGGCAAGATCACCTAAAGAGACGATAAACAGATCAATGGTGCGAGCTTCTTTTTTGTTATCAATCTGTTCCATGATCTCCACCAGTCGGTCAAAGCCAATTGCAAATCCGATTGCAGGTGTTTGGGGTCCACCAAGTTCTTTGACAAGGCCATCATATCGCCCGCCCCCGGCAACGGCACTCTGTGCGCCCAAAGCAGTGGTCTGAATTTCCCAGGCAGTCCTTGTATAATAATCCAGACCTCGCACCAGGGATTTGTCTACAATAAAATCAAGGCCTTGTTTTTCAAGGGTTGTTTTTACCGTATCAAAATGGCTTGAACAGTCATGACAGAGATGGTCCAGAGTAGCAGGAGCATCAGCAAGTGCTTTTTTACAATCTACAATTTTGCAGTCAAGGATTCTCAAGGGATTTTTATCCATCCTTCTTAAGCAATTTTCACAAAGACTGTCTTTTTTTAATTCAATAAAGTCCAAAAGCGCTTTTTGAAAAGAGGGTCTGCATTCAGGACATCCAAGGGAATTTATATGTGCTGAAAGCCCAGTCAGTCCAAGGCGTTTAAACAATTCGTTTAACAGAAAAATCAATTGACTGTCTACATAGGCAGATTCAACCCCAAATATTTCTGCATCAATTTGATAGAATTGACGGTATCGTCCTTTCTGCGGCCTTTCCCGTCTGAACATGGGACCGATCATGTAAAATTTTCTGATAGGGTCTTTTGCATACATTTTATGCTGGATGTAAGATCTGACAATAGAAGCCGTTGCTTCCGGCCTTAAGGTCAGTTTATCCCCTTTGCGATCCTCAAAGGTATACATCTCTTTTTCAACAATATCGGTTACAACTCCGATACTTCTTGCAAAAAGCTCGGTTTTTTCAAGGATGGGAATCCTGATTTCCTTAAAGCCAAAGCTTTTAAATAAATGGGTTGCTTCTTTTTCTACTTTCTGCCAGAGGGAAATCTTCTCCGGCAGTATGTCTCTAAATCCTCGAATGGTCTGCATTATTTTTTCTTTATACTTAAAATTATTAGCAAAATTTAAACAAACGTTATTTATAGATTAAAATCAGGGTGTTAGTCAATACGTAAAATGATGTTTTATAGAACACCTATTTTCTGATTTTTACGCAATTGGCATGGGCAGTCAACCCTTCGGTCTCAGCCAGAAGGATCACATCGTCGGCTTCTTTTTTAAAGGCGGTTTTTGAATAATGAATCAAACTGGTTTTTTTTGTAAAATTATCAACACTTAGAGCAGAGGAAAATCTTGCTGTTCCGGCCGTTGGCAGGACATGGTTGGGGCCTGCAATATAATCTCCCATGGGTTCGGGAGTATATGCGCCTAAAAATAAGGCTCCGGCATTGTGAATCTGATCGATATAATCAAAGGGTTCCTGGACTATCAATTCAAGGTGTTCCGGTGCAAGACGGTTTGAAAGTTTGATGCCGGTTTCAATGTCCGGCACAAGCATAATGGCACCGAAATGTTCAATAGATTGCTTTGCAATATCTTTTCTGGTTAGTTTTTCAATCTGGCTCTCAAGGGCGGCAGCAGTCTTTTTGGCAATGCTTTGTGAATCTGTCACAAGTATGGCAGATGCCATTACATCGTGTTCTGCCTGGGAAAGAAGATCTGCGGCCAAAAATTGGGGATCTGCGTGTTTATCTGCAATAATAAGTATTTCACTGGGGCCTGCGATCATATCAATTCCTACTATGCCTGCAACAATTTTTTTTGCAAGGGTGACATAGATATTTCCTGGACCAACAATGACATCCACTTTTGGGACGGTTTTGGTTCCATAGGCCAGGGCTCCTATTGCCCATGCACTCCCGGCTTTAAAAACTGAAGTAATTCCAATTCTATGGGCTGCAGCAAGAATATGGGGGTTGATTTCACCGTTTTCCATTGGCGGGGTCATAAGATTAATAGATGGTACACCCGCTGTTTTTGCAGGAATTCCTCCCATCAGTACAGATGACACCAGGGGGGTTTTTCCTCCCTTTGCTCCCGGCGCATAAATACCTGCAGTACCCACGGGTTTTACAAGTTGTCCCACCAAGACACCTTTTCTCGGCGTGTCTATCCAGGAGTTTTCTTTCTGTTTTGAATGAAAAGCCACAAGTTGGGCCACAGATCTGTCAAGCGCTTTTAAAAAAGTGGTATCAACGCTTTTTAATGCGATTTCAAATTCTTTTTGGGTCACTTTTAAAGAGTCAGTAGTGACTTTTTTTGAATCAAATCGGTTGGTGTATTCAACAAGGGCTTCATCCCCCCTTGTTTTTACATCTTCAAGATATGCCTGTACTGTCTCATAATCCTGTTTTGAAAATCCCAAGCCTCTTTCTATAATCTCTTTTACTCTTTTTTCCGCACTCTTGGAAGGGTATTGATATAGTTTCATTTTTATTATTATTCCAAAATAATTATGGCTTACTAGGAAATGATCACATGATTTTAAAATACTGATAAATTCCTGACATTTTTATATGTAGCCTTTTTTATAGCAAAAAAGACAATATAAAGCCATTAAATAAAATCAAAAAAGTTTATTTTAAGAAAGGTGAAAAGCTTAAGGGCGGTCCACAATAATTGTGAACATCGATGATTTTGCGGTGACTACTACAGTTGCAACCGTATGCCTTTAATATGGAATCTTCATGACTTTTGCAACGTTAGGGGTAAGTTGAAATTAAAAAAATAAGGGCAGAAAGTCTGCCCTTATTTTTTTTGTTATTTAAGTTTAAGGTTTAAAATTTTAGTGTTTTTGACAATTCTTCTAAAGTAAAATCCCAGGTTGTATCATGGGGAGGAAATATTTCATTAAACATTTCGGGAAGCTGGTCATCAACTTTTGTGAACCCGGCTTTTCTGTTGAATTCATTTTCATTGTTCAATATGGATTTTCCAAGAGCAACGACGTCATCCGGGGTGAGGGAAATTCCATACCGTGCATTGAGCATATCGACAATGGTTGGAACCCCGTCTTCATTGTCAAGCACAGCAAAAGCAATAAACAGGCAAAGCCCTGCTGCATCAATTGCTGCTGTGGCGATCTGAAGGTTTTGGGAAAGCTCAACATTTCCCTCTTTTTTGCAAGGGTCAATGGTGCCGCCAACACTCAAAATATTGGCTGTAACACCGTAACCGGCCGTATGATCCGCTCCCATGGGAGTTGTGGCATATGTCACGCCAACTCCTTTACAGGATCGTGGGTCATAGGCAGGAAGCGACTGGTTTTTTACCACAGGAACCCTTTCAACACCAAGGGCATCTCCCGTGAATCCGGCACCATTGCCAATGATTTTTCCTTCGGGCGTATATTCGCCGACTTTTGACAGAAGATCAATGGCTGCCTTACCGTCTCCCCATGGAATCATGCCGCCTTCCATTGCAATTCCCAGAGTGACTCCCATTTCAATTGTATCAAGGCCAAAATCATCACTGAGCCTGTCCAGCATGGCAATATCATCCAACTCTTTGATGGTGGTGTGGGCACCAAATGCCCAGATGGTTTCATATTCAAATCCTGATGTGAGATACTTGCCGTCTTTGTCATGGTACACGTTAGAACATTTAATCACGCAACCCGGATGGCATCCTTCCGTTGTAATTCCACCTCTTTCTTCAATGAGCTCAGCCATTTTTTCTCCACTGATATCCTGGGCATGTTCAAACCGGCCGGATCGAAAGTTTTTAGTGGGCAATGTGCCGGCTTCATTGATCACATTGACAAGGACTGCAGTGCCAAGGGCAGGCAAACCCTGGCCAGACACGGGATGGCTTCTTAACATGTCCACCCATTTCTTGTTGGCGGCCTTAAAGGCCTCGGGGTCTTTGATTTCAATTCTGGGTGCACCCTTGTCATCCACTACAATGGCTTTTATCTTTTTAGACCCCATGACAGCACCAAGTCCTCCTCTGCCGTGGGCACGTCCCGGTCTTCCATTCATGTCGGCCTGCTGAATACTGGCAGCTTTCAAGCATTGTTCACCTGCCTGGCCAATACTGAGAACGGCAACTTTTTTACCGTATTTTTCCCAAAGGCTTTCCATGACAGCATAATTGCCCTTGCCCACAAGGTCTCCTGCCGGCAAAATCCGGACCCCATCATTGTTAATCACAATTATACTGAAGTCATCCTTTTCCGGCTTATTCTCAAGAATCAGGCCGGCAATGCCTAATTTTGCAAGTTTCTGGGAAGCAAAGCCTCCAGCATTACTCTCTTTTATACCTCCGGTGAGAGGTGATTTTGCACCGGCTGACAGCCGACCGGAATTGGCTGCGGGAGATCCTGTCAAAAGTCCCGGAGAAAAGATCAATTTGTTTGCTTTTCCAAGCGGATGACAGGTCGCCGGTACTTCATCCAGTACCATTTTGGATGTGAGCGCACGGCCTCCTAACCCTGAATAAACGTCTGGAATTTCTTCAAATACAAAGGTTTTTTCTTTTGTGTTTACCCTTAATAATTTTCCCATTTTTCCTCCTTGGCAAGAGTTAATAAAAAATACTTATCTGTCTTTTCTTTTGCGTTTTCTTCTGCCTGGCAGTGACATCTTTACAAGTTTGGGTTCAAATTTTGCTACAATATCAACAAAATGATTTCCATTTGTAATATTGCTGCCGGGTCAAGATCTTTCCCCCAAATGGTATATTTTGTCTTTTTTATCATATAGTCGGACCTTTTAAAAATTAAGAAAGACTGCCTGATTCAGATAGCTCAAGAAGTGCTTCAAGGTCGTTAATTAAAATGGTTTTGGTTTGAACTTCAATATAAGATGATGACATCATTTTTTTTAATATCCTGGAAACAGTTTCAGGAGTGGTGCCGATGAGGTTGGCCAATTGTGCCTTTGAAATGGGAAGTGTCACCTGTTTTTCATTTTGCTGTTCTTTGGAAAGAGTTAAAATATAGGCAGCAAGCCTTGCAGGAACTTCTTTTAAACTCAAGTTTTCAATCTGTATGGTAAAGTCCCGCAGACGTTTGGACAAATCTGCCAGCAGTATCATCCCAAGCCCAGGTGTTTTTGTAATCAAGTCAACAAATTTATTTCTGGGGAGAAAAAGAATGACAGAATTTTCAAGGGCCATTGAAGAGGCTGGAAAATTTTTTCCTTCAAAAACCGGAACTTCGCCAAAGGTGTTGCCAGGACCATAAATATGAAGGATTTGCTCTTTGCCCTCAAAGGAAAGTTTGAAAACTTTAACCTTTCCTTTTTCAACCATATAAAACCCGTTTCCTTTATCTCCTTCATGGAAGATCATTTCTCCCTTGTCAAACTTGGAAGTTGAGGCAATGGATGATATTTTTTCCAGGTGTTCATTAGGCAGACCTGAAAAAAGAGGGATTGTTTTTAAATTTTTAATAATATAGAATACTCCTGTTAATGTTCGAACCAATTGAAAACTTCAAAATCTAAAAAAAATTAAAAAAAATTAAGATTACTTGATTCAAGTCAAGGACATATATTCTTTTTTATAATAATTTCAAACCAGGATGTAAAGATTAATTGTTCATCAACCATAATAATAAGGAGAAATTTAAATGTTTTGTTTTCAATGTCAGGAAGCAGCTAAAGGCCAAGGATGTACTATCAAAGGAATGTGCGGGAAAGAAAATGATACATCTGATTTACAGGATCTTTTGATTTACAATCTCAAGGGAATTGCAGTGATTGCAGACAAGGCCAAGGCTGCCGGAGTTGAAGTTTCAGATGCAGCAGGAAAATTTATTGCCCAGGGACTTTTTACAACCATTACCAACACGAATTTTAATGATGAAAATCTAATTAACTGGATAAACCGCGCCCAGACGCTTAAAAAAGAACTTTTTGAATCTGCAAAGGATAAAATTGGCTCAGATTTACATGAGAGCGCCACCTGGTATTCAAACGATGTATCACAGTTTAGCTCTAAAGCCCAAACTGTAGGCGTGCTTGCCACAGAGAACGAAGATGTCAGGTCCTTAAGAGAGCTTCTCATACTCGGTCTCAAGGGAATCGCCGCCTATGCCGACCATGCAGCTGTCCTGGGCGTAACCAGAGATGAAATATGGGATTTCTTTTATAAAGGACTGGCTTCAACAACCCAGGACCTTTCCGTGGATGATATGGTGGGCATGGTTCTTAAAGCCGGTGAAGTCACTGTAACCACCATGGCGGCTCTTGATGAAGCCAATACAACCGCTTATGGGAACCCGGAACTGACCGAAGTCAATATTGGTGTAGGATCAAATCCTGGAATACTGATCTCCGGGCATGATCTTAAAGATATGGAAGAACTTTTAAAACAGACTGAGGGTTCTGGTGTGGATATTTACACCCATGGCGAAATGCTCCCAGCCAACTATTATCCTGCCTTTAAAAAATATGATCATTTAAAGGGCAATTATGGCGGGTCCTGGTGGCATCAGAA
>JABIYQ010000091.1 GCA_018702715.1 Desulfobacula sp.
AAATTTTTCTCATCCATTTTATCTTTGCCGCCATCTTTATTTTCACAACAACCGCTTTTGCCGCCACGGCAAAAGAGAAATACATGGAGGCAGATGCCTGCTACAAAAAACTGAGGCATTCTCCTTCCAAACAAAAAAAAGAAATTGAATGGCTAAATTGTATCAGCCGTTATGAGATCATATATCGGCTGCATAATAATAGTTCATGGGCGCCTGCAGGGATGTATAAAGCGGCCCAGCTTTATATTACCTTATCCAAACGGTCCGGTAGAGGGAGTCATCAAAGACAAGCAGCAGATCTGCTTGCAAGGCTTCAGAATAAATACCCCAAAAGCAGCTATGCTGGTCGGGCTAAGTCTTTGCTCAAAATAATAACGGTTACCAAAATATATTCAGCTAAAAAACCGCATCAAATTCAATCAAAAAAAAGATTGACTAGAAATGATGCCCTGATCAAAAAATTTATTCGAAATCAAAATTCCCCTGTTAAAAATAATACTGTTAAAAAAAATAAGCCCTCACCCCCCACAGTTAAAGAACAGACTGCCGTAAAAACGGATTCCTCTTACAAAAAACATGCCTTTGATACCACTGTTACCGAACTAAGGTTCTGGTCCAATCCTGAATACACAAGGATTGTTATCAATGCCAAACATGAAAGAGATTATTCACATAGGCTTTTAAAAAAAGATCCGGGTATTAATAAACCCTTTCAACGGCTGTACATTGATATTGAACAGACAAAACTCGGACAAGGGGTTGCCGATCATACACCGATCAATGACGATCTTTTAAAACAGGCCAGGGCCGGACAGCATCTTCCCCATTCAGTAAGGGTTGTGGTGGATTTCAAATCCTTTAAAAATTATAAAATATTTTCTTTAAGAGACCCCTTCAGGATTGTAATTGATGTTTGGGGTAAAGGTTCAAATGGCGGAAAAGATTCCTCTTTCACCCAAAAGATTGCAAGTTCCACAAAAACTGAAAAAACATCCAGGCTCACAACAGATAATTTAAAATCATCTGATATTGCAAGGCAATTTGCACTGGGGGTTAGTAAAATAGTCATTGACCCCGGACATGGCGGAGGTGACCCGGGGGCTCCGGGATATTATAAAAATGTCTGGGAAAAAGACATTGTCCTGAAACTTGCTAAAAAACTTGCAATAGAGCTCAGGAAGCGATTAAACTGTACTGTATTGCTGACGAGAACCACAGATAAGAGACTGACCCTTGAGGAAAGGACTGCCATGGCCAATACAAAAAGAGCAGATCTTTTTATATCCCTTCATGTCAATGCAGCCAAAAACAGAAAACTTAAAGGCATTGAAACCTATATCTTAAACCTTGCCACGGATAAACAGGCCATTGCCGTTGCCGCAAGGGAAAATGCAACATCTGAAAAAAATATCTCTGATCTGGATTTAATTTTAAGTGATTTGATGCAAAATACAAAGATTGAAGAATCCACACGACTTGCAAATCTTGTGCAGAATAATTTTATAAAAGGTATGAGAAAAAAATATTCAGGAATCAATAATTTAGGTGTTAAACAGGCCCCTTTTTATGTTCTACTGGGTGCCAGAATGCCTTCTATCCTTATTGAAACATCATTTATCAGCAACAAGACAGAATGCAAGCGGCTCATGAGCGATTCCTACCAAACCGCCATTGCCTCGACCATCACTGATGGAGTCGAAAAATATATAAATGAAACAAATCCCAAAAAATTATAATTTATGCTAAAGGAGATCACCATGTCTTTTGAAAACATTATTCTTGAGGTTGACAACTCAATTGCAACCTTGTTTTTTAACCGCCCTAAAGCGCTTAATGCACTCAACAATGCTCTTTTTGATGAAATGGACATAGCACTTGATCAAATAAGTGACAATAAAAATATAAGGGTACTCATCCTTACCGGCGCAGGTGATAAAGCATTTGTTGCCGGAGCAGATATTGCCGAACTTGTAAAAATGAATCCCCTACAGGGGAAAAGCTTTTCACGAAAAGGCCAAAAAGTTTTTTCAAAGATTGAAGCCCTTCCTATCCCTGCCATTGCCGCAGTAAATGGATTTGCTTTGGGGGGAGGATTAGAAGCAGCTCTTGGCTGTGATTTTATTTATGCTTCGCAAAAAGCGCTTTTCGGTTTGCCGGAAATCAACCTGGGATTGATTCCAGGGTTTGGCGGTACACAGAGACTGGCAAGGCGAATTGGTGAAAGCCGTGCAAAAGAGATGATATTTACAGGTCAAAATATTAATGCACAAAAAGCACTGGAATATGGTATTGTCAATAAGGTCTGCGAACCGGACAAACTCATGGAAGATGTCCTAAAAACAGCTAATCTCATTGCCACAAAAGGCAAGATCGCCTTACAATCTGCAAAAGAAGTCGTTAAAACCGGCCTGAACGCTGATCTTGAAACAGGAAACAGGATTGAAAACAATGCCTTTGGCCTTACCATGGCAAGCGATGATGCAAAAGAAGGCACCCATGCTTTTCTTGAAAAAAGAAAGGCTGTGTTCAAAGGAGAACGATATTAGACAAAAGGAGTTGCCCCTATGTTTGTTGAACAAATATCCATATTTATTGAAAACAAGGAAGGAAGGCTTGCAGAAGTTACCGGCATTCTAAGGGATGCCAATGTCAATATAAGAGCATTGTCCCTTGCCGACACAACCGATTTTGGTGTATTTCGCCTGATCGTCAATGACAATGACAAAGCAGAAAAAGCCCTTAAAAAAGAAGGGTTTAAGGTGGGAAAAACCCAGGTTCTTGCCGTTGAAGTGATGGATGAGCCCGGTGGACTGAACGAGATCTTAGACCCGTTTTTAGAAAATGAAATCAACCTGGAATACATGTATGCCTTTGCAAACCCAAAGGGCAAAAACGCCATCATGATTTTCCGGTTTGATGACCTTGACAGGGCCTTGAAAATTCTATCCGAAAAAAATATTAATGCACAAAAAGCACTGGAATATGGTATTGTTAATAAGATCTGCGAACCGGACAAACTCATGGAAGATGTCCTGAAAACAGCTAATCTCATTGCCACTAAAGGCAAGATCGCCTTACAATCTGCAAAAGAAGTCGTTGAAACCGGCCTGAATGCTGATCTTGAAACAGGAAACAGGATTGAAAATGATGCTTTTGGCCTTACCATGGCAAGCGATGATGCAAAAGAAGGCACCCATGCTTTTCTTGAAAAAAGAAAGGCTGTGTTCAAAGGAGAACGATATTAGACAAAAGGAGTTGCCCCTATGTTTGTTGAACAAATA
>JABIYQ010000122.1 GCA_018702715.1 Desulfobacula sp.
AAAGAAGCCGTTGATTATGAAATCGACAAGATGAAGAAAATATGTGAGAAACACAATGGCCAGGATATTTATGCCAGCTATGATCCAAAGGAGCGGGCAAAAATTTTCATGGGTCGCAAAAAACTGTTTCCTGCACTCTCAAAATATGATGACAATCTCGCCAGCACATCCCTTGCTGACGACATGGCGGTTCCCTACTCAAAAATGGCGGAATTGGCAGGCAAAGTCCATGAAATAGCAGATCGACATAATATTGTAATGACAGCCTACGGCCATTGCGGCTCCGGGTGTATGCATACCAAAATATTAATGGACACAAAAAGAAAAGACCAGTGGGCTGCTTCCAAAAAGGCAATCACTGAAATTTATGACTATGTCCGGTCTGTTAATGGGACCACCAGTGCCGAACATGGTATAGGGCTTTCCAAGGCAGAATCGTTCAAAATTGAAAAATCAGATTCATTAAGTCTTTTGGCCGGTATCAAAAAAGCATTTGATCCTAATAATATTCTGAATCCGGGTAAACTTTCTCAGGCTCCGGAAAACTGGGTGACTGCAACCAATTTGAGATATTCTGTGAACAGTTAAAATAAAAAGGTTAATTCCATGGAAAATAAAATAAAAGAATTTAAAAATCTTGAAAAATGGCAAGGCACACTGGCAAATTGTATCAGGTGCGGATACTGTTTTGAACATTGTCCCATGTTCAAGCATACGGGTTGGGAATCCGATGCACCAAGGGCAAAAATAATTACGGCTTTTGGGCTGATATCAGGAGAGGTTGAACCTTCAGAGTCTGCAGCAGATAAAATGTTCTCATGTTTTTATTGCAAGCGGTGTGAAGCTGCATGCTCTTCAGGTGTTCCTTTAACTGAAATTTTTACTGATGCCAGAAAAGATCTTGTTGAGATGGGACTTGAAGGCCCAGGGACAACATCGATAACCAAATTAAATTGTGCCCGTTGTCTTATTTGTGTGGGAGCCTGTCCCCATGAAGCCAGGTCTTATGATGGAAAAGGTATTGCCACTGATCCGGCCAAATGTCAGGCTTGCGGTATCTGTCTTGAGGTTTGTCCGGCAGGAGCGGCCAAAATTGAAAATGATTTTGGGACGGGCAGGGATGAGCTTATTGAGAGGGCTTCAACCTTTTTAAATACCCATGAATCTTCCAAGGCCATAATTTTTGCCTGTAACTGGTCATATTTCCCGGAGCTTCAAGCTTCCGTACTTCCCGATTCTGAAACCCGGGACAATAATTATGAAATACTTGTGAACATGTGTGGCGGACGTCTTGAGCCACAGCTCTTGATGGCACCTTTCCTTCATAATGCATGGGGTATTATGGCAGCTGTCTGCCCTGACGATGATTGTCAGCATGAGGGAAATCAAAGGGCTAAAAAAATTGTTGAAAATCTTCGCAATACATTTAAAAGTATTGATATTGATCCTGAAAGGATTCAGCTAGTTCAGATTCCGGCCGGGGACAAGACACTATTTCAGGCCGAGATTGATACTTTTGTGGTTAAACTCAATAAGATGGGTCCAATACGATAGGGATTAACAATAAAATCCCATGCAATATTGACCCATTTATTTAGTGTTTGAACGAAAACTCATCCATCTACTGCGTTACTGCAAAAGTTTGAAACCTCATGTACAGTAGTACACTCCGGTTTCAAACTTTCTTGCGCCTTGTATATGGGCAATTTTTCGCCCAAACACGGGTTTCCGGTCAGGCACTATTTAGTTCATGATCCTTAAAGGAGTGGTTTTATGAAAATCGATGTTCCCTATGGAAAAGACAGCAGAATGTCTGCTGTCATCAGTGACGATATCAATGTCAGTTTTCTTGAAGCAAATGACGTCAAAATCGGTAATGAAGATAAAAATATAAAAGAGGCTATTAAAAATCCCATAAACTCTAAAAGCTTTAAAGCGTTTTTAAGTGATGCCAAAAAGGTACTTGTAATTGTCAATGATGCAACAAGACCCACTCCCACAAAAAAAATTCTTGAATTCATTTTTGATGATTTAAAACAGACAAATTTTAATTTCATTATTGCCACGGGTGCCCACAGGGGCCCGTCCCAGGAAGAATATCTTCAGATTTTCGGTTCTTTTTATGAAGAGATTAAAGATCAGATTATTGTTCATGATGCCAGGGTTGAAGATGACATGGTTTTCTTGGGTCAGTCCACTAATGGGACACAGATGTATGTTAACAAGGCCGGTGTCGAGGCAGATAAGATCATCATCATTTCTTCTGTGGAACCCCATTATTTTGCAGGATATACTGGGGGAAGAAAGTCTTTTCTGCCTGGGATTGCGGGCTATAAAACCATAGAACAGAATCATAAACTTGCCCTTGCACCAGAAGCTAAGGCCCTGGCCCTTGATGGTAATCCGGTTCACGAGGATATGATTGATGCCATTAAAACCGTAAAACAGGAAATTTTTTCTATTATGACGGTTCTGGATAAAAATCACAAAGTCTAT
>JABIYQ010000450.1 GCA_018702715.1 Desulfobacula sp.
GCTCATGGGAGCTGCAACACCGATATTGATTCCCACCATGCTGGGCAGTGCCTCATATTTGAACTTTCTGGCTGCGGCACCTGAATCCGTATACAGACAGGCGGCATTGGCAAAGTTCCGGGTATTGACCAGTTTGATCAGGTCTTCAAAGGTGTTGCATCTGACCACACTCACCACTGGGCCAAAGATCTCTTCTCTGGCAATGGTCATATCCGGTGTAACATTATCAAAGATCGTGGGGCCGACAAAATACCCGTCAGGGCATCCTTCCACTTTGCAACTCCGGCCGTCAAGTACGAGTGTGGCCCCTTCTTCAATCCCTTTTTCAATATAAGCCAACACTCGATCCTGATGGATCTTGCCAGCCATGGGCCCCATACCGGTCTGGTCACTCAGGCCGTCTCCCACTTTTATTTTTTTGGCCTCAGTCACGAATTTCTCCAACAACTCATCAGCAATATCACCGACAGGGGCCAGTATGGAACCGGCCAGACAGCGTTGTCCCGCAACCCCGTAAAATGAAGAGACCAGAGAAGGGATACCGGCATCAAGATTGGCATCAGGCATGACGCCGACAATATTTTTTGCACCGCCCAGAGCCTGAACCCTTTTACCCGTTTCTCCACATCGCTTGTAGATATATTCGGCAGTGGCCGTGGATCCTACAAAGGATACACCCTGGATATCCTGGTGATCCAATATAGCATTTACCACATCTTTGGAGCCGTGGACCATATTGACAACTCCTTCAGGAAATCCCACCTCATCCAGGCATTCAAATATTTTTGTCTGGGTCATGGGGACCTGCTCAGAGGGTTTCAATACATAGGTGTTTCCCGTGACTAAAGCGTAGGGGAGAAACCACCAGGGTACCATGGCAGGGAAATTATAAGGGACAATTCCGGCAAAAACGCCCATGGGCTGACGATGACCATAACTGTCGATACCTTTGGCAATATCCTCAAGGGTGTATCCGCACATCAGAGTAGTAGCGGCTGTGGCATGCTCTACGTTTTCAATCATCCTTCTGACTTCTGCCCGTGCCTCATCAATTACTTTCCCATTCTCCATTGTCAGAGTTTGTGCAATTTCCTCAAAATTTTCCTCAAAGACTTCCTTTATTCTGAATATATAGCGGGCCCGAGTCAAAGGAGGTGTTTCCCTCCATTGAACAAAAGCCTCCTGGGCTGCCTTCACTGCCTGCTCTACATCGTCTTTTGTGCCATAGACAACCTGGGCGATCTTTTTTCCTGTGGCAGGATTTGTTACATCTCCCATAGTTGTTCCGTTTGATTCTACCCATTCGCCATTGATATAATTTTTCATGATTGGTAAGGTCATAGTTATCTTTTCCTTTTTATCATCCAAGTGTACAAAACTTATAATTTAAAATTATCAGACACAATCTATTTGATCCATCTATCAAATAATCCCAATAATCATTTAAAATACTGCGAATTAAAATATCCAAAAATTTTACACCTGTCAATACTATTGCAAAAAATATTCGATATATATATTTTTTATAGACTTTATAATCGAATACTGATAAAAAAATAAGAAAAATTATTTTGATTCGATTATTATTCCATATTTAAAAGGGGGTATATGTCCAGCCATAAAAATGGAGGAAAAAGCCGCGGAATCGATGCCACAGACCGGGAAATCATTAAATTGCTTCAGCTGGACGGCAGGATACCAAACACCCAGATAGCCAAAGATCTCGGCGTCTCGGAAGCAACAATCAGAACCAGACTCAACCGGCTCATTGAAGAGGAATATATTCAGATTGTGGCAGTGAGCAATCCTTTGAAACTTGGATTTGAGACCGTGGGGTTTTTAAAAATAGATGTGGATATAAAAAAGATTGATCATGTGACCCATGAATTGAAAAAATTAAAGCCCATATGGTTTATTGTTCTTGCCACAGGTGAATCAGATATATATACGGAGTTTGTGACAAAATCCACTGCAGAGCTGAATGATCTTATTTTTAATAAAATTTATAAGATAGACGGAGTGATCAGAACCCGGACCTCCATGATCCTGAAATATATCAAACGCCGTTATGATTGTGGGACAGCCTTGGATGATGCCTGATAAAACAACAAAAGACAGGTTTCCTGGTAGACAGGGTTATCACTTGACAAAAATCTGTTTCATGTCTAAGACTTAGCATGATTCTCGATTCCTTTTTGATACTTCTTCCTTTGATTTTTCTGGCTTTGGGCGGGTATTTCTTATCTGAATTTTACTCTTTGTCCGAAGATACGCTGATCCGTATTGTTACAGATTTTTTCATGCCAATTTTAATCTTTTATGCTCTTTATACCTCTGATATCAACCTTGCTAAAACCATGAAGCTTTTGGGAGCTGTCAGTATTGTCCTGGCTATTTTGTTTATTGCATCTTTTGTTTATTGCCGTTTATTTAAATTGGATTTTAAAGCCTTTGCACCGTCGATTCTCTTCATGAATTCAGGTTTTTTAGGGATACCCCTGATGAAGCTGTGGGGGGGATTTGCAGCAATGAATTA
>JABIYQ010000090.1 GCA_018702715.1 Desulfobacula sp.
ATAATTGATCAATGAATTTAGATTTTCCTGATCCCGGTTGCTTACCTTGATAACCCCGTGCCCTCCGTGTCCCTGAAGCGGTTTTATCACCATGTCACCACCAAAATTATCAATGATTTTTCTGATTCTGTTAGGATCTCTTGCAATATGCGTTTCCGGAATAATATCTGGGAAATTCAAGGCGTAGACTTTACTATTACCCTTTATTTGCCCCATTGTATCGTTGACCATGAAAATTTTGTCGCTGACCGGACCTAAAAATTCCATTAGTTGATAACTGATGGGGGGATCTTTCCTTAAAAACAAGGCATCCAAGTCTGTAACAGTTTCAAATATAAGGTCATCCTTGTTCAGGCATTCAATCAACATTTGCCAATAAACTTCAATGGGAAGATTTGGCTTTACTGAAATATTTCGCATCCTTGCAACAACTTGATTTTTACGTATATAGACATCGTGTGGTTCCAGAAAGAATACAGTATGCCCTCTCTGGTTGCTTTCGTACATCAAATAGCTTGTGGTTTCCCATACTGGATTGATCAGCCTTAGGTCATCCATTAAAAATGCAATTTTCATGATTTCTAACTCAAATTCCTCCCAATACTATACAGCGTACCACACAATGTACTATACTGATTGCAAGTTGCCAGTTGCAAGCTTCAGGTCAATAATATATTATAACAGAACAATGAAAGCTATGAAAGCTATGAATAAAAAAACTGTCATGATTGTTACTCCACCCCTGACAAGCCCAGCAATGCCATCTTTTACCGGTGCCTTTGCAGCAGGATGTTTTTTGCGTGAAGCCCAAAATGCGTCAGTTTACGATGCAAATCTTGATTTTTTTACAAACCATGTTTTTTCAAAAAAGGTGCTTGAACAAGGTTTTAAACTGGCTGTCCAAAAAAAAGAAAATGGCCTGATCTCAACTGAAGACTTCAGAGTGCTGGAAAAAATATTTCAAAGCCAGTCCTCTCGACCTTTTTCAACACAGTTTTTCAGATCAGAATCATTTTATGACCCAGAAAAATATTTTACCGCCAAAAGTCAGATAGATGATTTATTATTGATTTACTCTGCTGCTTTTTATCCCTCAAGGATCAGGTGGAGACTTCTAAAAGGCAGTGTTATTGATGACTATAAAAATCAGCTTTTTATTTCTTTTTGCCATGAAAAATTTGGCATGATGCTGAAACAAGTCCTTCCAAAAGTAGTCATTTTTGCCCTGGATTCTGAAAGCCAGATTTCTGGTACAAATACCATGATTAATTATATCAAAACAATTTTTCCTGAGATACAGACCATTATTCTGCAGAATAAAAATTATGCAGAGAGTGACACATTTGCTTCTGACCACACTTTTTCCCTTCAAAATCAGCCTTTTTTTTTAAATTGGATAAACACCACCTGGAAATGTAAAAATCAAGATACAAATCTCGAACCTGATTTTTCCTTATTCCCTTTAAAACAATACCTGACACCTGAATTGATACTGCCGCTTAAGCCTTGTCTTTTTAAGGATAGTTCTTCTTTCTGGGATCTTGTGGCAAAGTTGAAAGACAAATTAGGAGCAAAAGGATTTCTTTTTGAGAATCCGATTTCCTCTTTTGAAATCTTTTTGAAAAAAAAGGAATTTTCCGAACTTTTTTATGGTGTCCAGTCAGATATGGAAAACCTGGACAAGATGTATGTGGGTAATGAAAACCAAACCCTTTTTTCTTCCGGAATGACTTTGATCCAATGGGAAAACCCTGGAAAAAAAGAGGACTTAAAGATAAAAAGCTTATGGAACCTTTCAAAAATAGGTGTCTGGAATCATGTGGGACTAACAGGCCTTTTCCGCAGCGCCTTAAAAAATGATTGGCTCAGGTTTATATCCTTAAATCCAAATATCGCTCATTCCTTTGAGAATATAAGCTATGCCGGACCATATTGTAAACCGGATCTCAATGGTATTGACCCTTCACTTCAGGCCTATTCAGGAGTAAAACAGCTTCCGGGTGAACCCTTCTGGAAACTTTTGTCGGATCCTGCACATCTCTTACTTTATTTAAAGCGTAAGGGTAAAAAAAATCTTTTTTGTCTTAGAACAGACAAAATTAATAAAACCCTTATTTCATTGGGAAGCGGTATCACCTTTCATTTTCGAAAACCAGATGAGCTGCCGCCGGGCTTTCTGGACGAGATCTGTGCAATGGTTAAAGCAGGAGGATCTGTGGATACAAAATATGTCCGATATAATCTTGAAAGGGCATATTTAATAGGATATGCACAGGAAAATGGCATTATTGTCGGCAATTCCAGTCTGAAGCATCCAAGAGCTGAGTTCATTGAGAGACTGGATACCATCACAGGTCTTAACTTTAATCACTTTGTTGAAAGAGGCTACACCTCTGTTCGGCCTGAATACAGGGCGCTTGGAGTTGGTGCCAGACTGCTGAAAGGCCTGACAAAAGGGGCAGAGCAATATAAGATTTTTTCCATCATCAGCGAAGACAATACTGCCACCCAGAAGATTGCCCAAAAAAACAAAACAAAAAAAATTGCAGTGTATTATAGTGAAAAGGTTGGTAAGGAACTGGGCATATGGATGCCCGAGTACATGATTGAAAAAGAATGGAAACTTAAATTATGAATATTGGTGTTCTTACTGTTAATGACTTTTCTTTTCATCCCAACATGCGCCTTAAACAAGCGGCTAAAGGCTCTGGAAATGAGATCATTCTGATCAACCCCTATGATATTTTGTGTTCTTTAAAAGACAATGGATTTGAATTTTTTATTGAAAAGATGCACAACGATCTGGATGTTATCATGCCCCGGCAGGGATCGCCCATGGGAGATTATGGACTGGTCCTTTTGCGCCAGTTCATGCATTTTGGCATACCGCTTATTAACAGCCTTAAAGGTGTCACAATTGCAAGAAACCAGTACATAACCCTTCAGACGCTTGTGTCATCAGCCTTACCGGTCCCGTCAACACTCTTTATCACAAAGCTTGCCTCTTTTTTGCCGGCAGTGAAACAATTGGGTGGATTTCCAGTGGTGGTCAAGCAAGTGGATGGAATGGGGGGGGATGGGGTTATCAAGGTTAACTCCCAGACTGAAGCAGAGCGTTTTTTAAACCGGTTTCTCAAAGATAGGAAGGGCCTTCTTGTCCAGCAGTTTATTCCTCCACAAGACCGCACGGATATCAGGGTGCTTGTGATAGGAGGGAAAATTGCCGGTGCAATGGCGCTAGCGCCCGACAGTCAGGATTTTAGAACCAATATACACCAGAAAGGACATGCAAGACCTATTGATTTGACACGAGCCTGTGCCTCACTTGCCATTAAAGCTGCAAAAGCTTGTCAACTTCAAATTGCCGGCATTGATCTTATTGTAGAAAAGGGTTGCGCTCCTTTGATAATTGAGGTTAATTATTCACCTGGGTTCAAAGGACTTGAGGCAGCAACCCGAAAAGATATTGCAAAACAGATGTTGGATTATATTGTGAATACCAGACATGTGTATTAAATAATGAAAATTTCCAAATTTAATCTGATCCAGGATAAAGAAAGCATAAAAGCCACAGCTCTTGTGAGCTTTGAAGATTGCAGTCAGCCTGAAAAAGAGATCTTTATCAAGACCTCTAAAGCCTATGCAAAATATTTTGATGTCAACCCCCATTCATTTCTTGTGGGTTGTCTTTTGCCGGCCATACATTTTGGGGAAAAAAGAATTGTAATGGATGAAAAGATTTGTCCTTTCTTAAAGGAAGGTCTTGAAACTGCAATGGTAATCCTTTCTGACTGGACAAAAGGGAAATACCGTCCTTTGAAAATTGAATCTCCTGTAATGTCTGAAATCGCCCGGATCAAATCACCCGGGGCCGGTATGTTCATGTCCGGCGGCATTGATTCATTAGCAGCTTTGCGGCTAAACCGGCTCAATTATCCCCGTAATAATCCAGGCTATGTCAGGGATGGTTTTTTTCTTCATGGATTTGATATCGGTGGTGTGGTTGAAAGAGGAATGAAATACCATGTTTTTGACAGGGCCATTGAATCTATCTCAAAAATTACCAATGATGCTAAACTTTCATTAATACCGGTTTATACAAATATCAGGCATCTTTGTGATGAGCGGGTGCTGTGGCTGAATAGTTTTTTTGGTGCTGTTTTAGCTGCTATTGCCCATTCTTTTTCCAGGAGAATGAATCTGGTTTTTATCGGCTCTTCCTATGATATACCCAATCTGCACCCCTGCGGCTCTCATCCGCTTCTTGATCCTGAATACTCTTCTTTGGACCTTCGGATAAGACACAGGGATTATCATCTTTCCAGGATTGAAAAAATTAGGATAGTTTCTCAATGGGATGTGGCATTTCAAAATTTCAGAGTTTGCCTTGCCAATGTACCGGACCGATTAAATTGTGGTAATTGCGAAAAATGTGTACGAACAATGACGGAATTAACTGCCCTGGGACTGCTTTCTAAGACCAAGGCTTTTGTTGAAGATGAAATTACACCGGACCATATTTCGCAATTTGATATAACCATAAGGGTTAGGCCACCATTTTACAGGCCTCTGATACCTTTGCTCCGGGAACAGGGACGAGATGACCTTGCACAGGCTATAGAGAAACAACTCAGATTACTTAGTGCCTGACCGGAAACTCGTGTTTGGGTGAAAAATTGCCCATATACAAGGCGCAAGGCTCGAAGAGATGCGCATGCATACAAATTTGAAACCGGAGTGTACTCCTGTACATGAGGATTTTAAACTTTTGCAGCAACGCAGTAGATGGGTGAGTTTTCGTTCAAACACTACTTATTCTAAATCTGGCTATGAAGATTGCGGATGCGCCTGCTTAAAACCTTGCAGATTTTAAGAGCAATCCTGGGGTATTCCATAGCAGTTTCCTTGAATTCCTGTTGATGGATAATTAAAAACCGGGAAGATTTTGTTGTCTTAATCGTTGCAGAGCGCACCTCATTTTCCAACAGCGCCATTTCTCCGAAAGCGTCTCCCTCACCTATAGTAGCGATAACCATCTCATCCCCATCAGTTTTTTCTTTGATTACCTCCACCTCGCCATTGACTACCAGAAATACGGTTTCACCCACATCATTCTGTTTAAAAACGGTTCTATCCTCAGGATAATTAAGTTCCTTTGTTACAGTTGCGATGGCTGCCAGCTCAGCTGGGCTGAGACCGGAAAAGATTTCAATCTCTTTTAATAGAAGTATTTTTTCACCAAGGGGAATCTCGGTTGACTTTATTCTCTGGGGATTTTTTGACTCTTTGCCATTCTTCATCAGAATCCTTTGTACTTCTTTAAAAATATTCTTATTGATTGAATTTTCCAATTCTTTGAAAACCCCATGCCCCTCAATAAGTGAGGGTTCGTCATGGGTAAGACTCAGTCCCATGACAACATCCACCCAGTCTTCGGAAGACAGCAGATTTGAAAAAACCTGTTTTCCTTCAGGGTCGAATTTGGGGATTATTGTAACCTTTTTGCCTTCAATCAGTGCCATTGCCGGAGTCGGGCTTTCCAGAAGAGGAAGCATGGCATTAAAAAGCTTGCGGTCCATGATATCACTCAAAAGTTCAATGGCATTTGCCCTCTGACCCTTATCTGCTGAAAAGATTCCTCGCCATGCTGTTTTCATCCTGCCGGTCTGATCCCTTATTGATAGAACACGGATAATGTTTTCAAGGCCAAGCTCTTTTTGCTGAAGCATGTGTTCAATGGCAAGATCCCTCATTTCCCCCGGGGGTCGATTTTCAAGGTTCTGTCCCATGGCAAGATATGCATAACATTTATCAAGATTCTTTTTGGCAAACAAAAACATGTCCAACTCTTTTATATCAAGGGTTTCCAGCAGCTCAAAAAGAGCTTTGCGAATTCTGGTTCCTGGAAGACCCAGACATTCAACAAGAACTCCATTATTATGGTATTCAGCTTTTTTGATTTTCTCTTTGGCAAAATCGTGAATCGCATCGGAATTATCAGCCAGGAGCAATATGGCTTTCTTTAATGAAAAATCATCATTGATATCAAGAGCATCTAATGCTGCCATCCTGACGTTTTTACTGTCATATGAAAAATAAGAATAAATGACAGAGTTCAATTCCCTGGCCCTGAGCCGGGACAAGGCAATGATAATGTCCGGTATAATCTGATCAATATCATGCCTGGACAATATCTTAAGAAGTGTATCAATGTATATTCTTTCCCCACTCAACCCTGCACTGACAATTCCGGATTGAATGTCGTTGATATCGTTTGATTCAAGCCATTTGTCAATCATGACGCTATATTTTTCATGGTTCCCCTGATATAGACATGCTACAGTAAACCCCTTGACAACAGGATGAGGATTGTTAATGAAAGGGGAGACAGAGAGTTTGATTTTTTTTATGGATTTTGACCCCTGGAGGCAGAAAATCTTTAAAATGGCAATGGTCACCTCAGGCTTTTTCGGGTCAAGAAGTGGTATCAGGTTCTCCATGGAGATAGCAAGACCCTGGGGAGAGATCATTTTGATTAGCGCAATTTTGGTATCATCATCCTGATTTTCCAAATTTTCAAATATACTTTTATCGAGATCCTGAGTGGAAAAATTTTTCAGCAGCTTTCCATACCAGATGGCATCCTTGCCCCTGGCAGACAGGAATGCCTGTTTAAGCTGGGGTAAAATTTTGTCTCCCTTGAAAATCTGTCCCAACTCCTCTTGCTCCATACTTTTGACATCCAAAAGGTTGTTGGAAATCAAATCCATCAGTATTTTAGGATATTTTGATTTAAGGACAAAAGGTGCGGCTATCCATGCCAGCATAAAGGGCAAAGCGACAAGGGACAGATATTTGGGGTGAAAGAAATTTCCAGATATTAGAATCAGGCTTGATCCCACAAAAAGCGCTAACCTGACAACGGTACCTCTGAGAAATGGGCGGATCATTCCCCTATAGGACGCTGGAAAAAGTCCAATCAATATCGACCCTGCCGGCACATTGATAGTCGTCCGAATGATATTGGTGGACATCCTGGCATACATGGCTGAAAAAAAGTCGAAACGGAAAAGAAATGCAAAAAATGCAATCATATAATTAAAGGGGTGAAACATCAAAGCAACGGGAAGACCCCATTTCCCATAGATTCTGCCAACAAACAGGAGAATAAAAAGACTGATCATATATAATCCACCCCTGAAATATCCAAAGAATTCAATCATGTTGGCTTCACTGGCAAACTGGTCATTTACAGCATAATTGAACTGATAGTTCATGATGGGAACCACCACATTGGGCATAAATGTCAATACCAGCACTATTTTTATCAATACTGAATCCTTGATCAATGGCAGTACATTCTTGAATTCCTGGACCATGGAAGCCTTTTTCTTTTTTGCCTTTTCATTTTTTTCTGAAAAAATTAGGGATGGGTAACTGCGGCCCATTGCCTGGACAATTCCGGCTCCTAAAAGAGTGGTGGAAAGATACAGATATAAAAGATTATCCATTTGGAATAATTTTGCAAAATATGGCGTTCCAAAACTCCCCAGAATGAGCCCGATCACCCCCCCTGCAGTGAGTAAAGGAAATAGTCTTTTGGACTGGCGCGTATTGAAAATGTCATTGCATATATTCCAGAACAACATTGCCTGCAGGAGTTCAAATTGGCTCTTGAGCATAAAAAGAAGCGGATATAAAAGTTCAAACCCAAATGGAATCAAAATTCGGATCAGTGTAACAGAAATTCCTGAAAATATAAAAACATAGGAAAGAAGTTTTGCTCCGGGTAATTTTCCCATGAAGGCTGTTAAAAAACCGGTTACAAAAAATGTTGCAATGGCATTGAGCATATTTACGATGGGAAGGTATTCAACGCCATAGCGCTTTAGAAATGCAGTTTCAGCATAATTGTTTAAAATAATCCCTGAACTTCGGATAACAAACAAAAGAGCAGCAGTCCACAAGAGCAGACTTACTTCTTCTTCATACAGCTTTAAAAACCCTAGAAGTTTTGCTCGCATTAGTCAGCCTCAAGGACCAACCTGAATCCGGTTGTTTTAAATTTAGCTCCGGGATGAGCGTAGGCACGGTTGGCACTACGGCAATACCATCCATATTTGTACCAGCTTCCCCCCCGTTTGATTCTTGAATCGGTTTTTATGGGGTCAAATCCTTTGTTAATTATATGCGTTTTATACTCCCGGTAAGGATCAGAACACCACTCCCATACATTTCCATGCATATCATAGAACCCCCATGGATTCGGTGCAAAACTTTTAACGGGTGCAGCCTGGTTCGGTCCAATTCCCTTGGATTCGAAGTATTTAATACATTCGGTTTGTTTTTGCCTGTTATTCCCATACATGGCCTTTGAGCAGTCAATTGAATCCCCCCAGCTATAGGCAGTAGTTGTCCCTGCCCGGCTGGCATATTCCCATTCCATCTCCGTAGGAAGTCTGTAAATTCCTTTATTCATCTTATTCAATTTTTTGATAAAG
>JABIYQ010000177.1 GCA_018702715.1 Desulfobacula sp.
CTGGTTTGGTGGAACCGGTTGCAGGAGTTATCGGTGCAATATTTGTCATGAAAATGCAAAATATTTTACCATATGCACTATGTTTTGCAGCCGGAGCAATGATATTTGTAGTCGTGGAAGAACTCATCCCTGAGTCTCAAGGGAAATATGAAAATATCGACATGGTAACAATGGCAACAATGGTTGGTTTTACAGTCATGATGATCCTTGATGTGGCTCTGGGCTAATCTTATAAAGTTTAACTCAAAAAATTTAAACCTTTGTCTAAAAATCAAGCTCAATTTGATTATGAATAAGATCATCAAAGTTTTCACGTTTGCGGATAAGCCTGGCTTTACCGTTAATAATTAATACTTCAGCAGGCTTTGGTCTTGTATTGTAATTTGATGACATACTAAATCCATAGGCGCCTGCATTTTTAATCATGATAATGTCATTTTGTCTGACTTTGTTTAACATGCGATGGGTTCCAATATTATCAATTTCGCATAAATTGCCCACAATATTATATTTTTCTAATTTTCCATCAGGATTCGTAATATTTATAATCTGATGATAGGCATCATACATCATAGGTCGAAGAAGATGATTAAATCCTGTGTTTGTACCGACAAAATTAATAAAACCATTTGTTTTTAAGACCACAGCTTTTGCAAGCAAACACCCGGATTCGCTCAGAAGATACCTTCCAGGCTCAAACCATATTTTGATCTTTTTCCCAATTGAAATACAAAATTTATCATACTCTTTTTTTAATATTTCCCCGATTTTATCAATCTTGACCACTTTATCATCAGGATGATGTTTAACCATAATCCCGCCGCCAAAATTAACATATTCAAGATGATCAAATAGTTTAGCAATTTCAAAGACTGTCTTAATTCCTTTTTCAAAGACCTCTTCACTCAAAATAACGTGACTTGAGTGCAGATGGACACCATTAATTCTTATATTATATTTTTTAACAAGCTTTAAAATTTTGTCAAACTGAGTCAAAGAAATACCGAATTTAGATTGATTATGCCATGCAACAACATTTTCTTTACTAACCTCATCATAATGTTCTTTGTTGATTGACGCAAAGTTAAGAGAATCTATATCAGCTTTTCCACTTTCAATTTCTGAAAGCATATTTGGATTGAGCCGAATGCAAACAGGATAGCTGTCTTTAAATTTTTTTCCAAAAGCTTCAAGAGTTTGAAGGTTTTCAATATTAATATGAACACCAAGCTCAACTGCATCACTTATTTCGCAAAACTCCACAACGTTGGGTGTAAAAACAATTTTTTCCGGTTTAAATCCTAGGTTGAACCCCATTTTAATCTCAGGGATAGATACGGTATCAATGCCTGCGCCTAAGGTCTGCATATATTTCATGATACTAAGATTAGTACAGGATTTTACTGCAAACATAATTTTATGGTCAATTTCCCCAAAAGCCTTAGTAAAATTTTTAAATTGTTTTTTGATTATATCTGCATCATAAACATATAGCGGGGTCCCGAATTTTGCACACACATCATGTAAATCTAATTTTTGCAAATTATATTGATAATTTTTCATTTGTTTGGTCTCTTGATTTTTGGTGATTGATTCTTTCGTAATCTTTTTACTCTTTCCATTAATTCATTCACTCTTGCAAGCTGTTTCAGGTTTTCTTTATAAATTAAAAAATGACGCAAATGCCATGATATCATTCCATGGGCAGCCCATTGGATATAAATATAAAGCAGGTCCCATTCTTTTTTTGTGATTTGTCTGATTTGATTGTATTTAAAAAGAAAAGTTTCCACTAATGAAAGATCAAGGCAGTTATTTACAAAACAAAATCCATTAATGCACATGCCGATTTCCATTAACAACTTATCTACACAGGCCTCTTCAAAATCAATAAGAGCCAATAGTCTGCCATTTTTAAAAAGAGTATTATCCGGGAAAACATCACCATGGATTAAACCGATAGGAAGGATCTGGGAAACCGGTTTTAACAAATATTCTGTCTGATCTTCAAAATATGTATAAATTTCAGAGTATTGAAAAGGTGCAGTTTTGAACTGCTCAATTAATTCAAAACAATAATCCATATGAACAACATTTTTACGCGGATATTTCCCATAACCTTTAAAACTGTTAAGCTTAGCCAGGCCGGTTGCGATTTCCCCTGCGGTTTGATGATTAAGTTCAGGTTCCAGACCTTCTTTAAATTCATATATTAAAACTTTGCCGGTTTTTGAGTCAGAAATAAAACTGCCGTCTTTTTTAGGGATAAGGTAAGCTGTGGGGAAATTAATTGTTTTCAGTTCTAAAAGAATATCAACTTCATAGATAATATTTTTTAAGTCTTCCTGTTGAGTACAGACACGATAGAAAAAATCACCTTTTTCTGTTTTGATTTTATAATTACAATTTGCAAATCCTTTGGTTAATAATTTAGTATTTATTACTTCTTTTATTCCATAAAGTTTACAAACTCTATTTATCTCGTCAATATTTGTAGCCAAAGTTCATTCATCTCCGAAATTTTAATTATTAGCTGACCCTATAATTTTTTATTTCAACCCAGCCTTTTGAAGGCTTTCAACTAAGTTCTCTAAGACGGCTGTATCCTTTGACATCGGCACTGAGGATGGTTGTAAGTTTATGTTGAAAACCTTCATTTGTCATAATGATTCCAAAGTTTGGCTTTATAGGGTCTTTAGAATATGTATACTATTTTTATAATGAGAAATATATAGTGTCAAGAACCGAATAAACAACTGAATTCTCCTTTTTGAAACGACTGGGATAAAGGTCTCATTATTTGATAAAAGACTTGAAACAATCGTTCCTACAGCGATGAATTGGATGTTTCAAATATAGAAATGGTTTAAATTCAAAGGATATAGGGTATTACTTGCCTTTTTTATTATATTTTTCTATATCAGTATTAAGATTAGGGAGGAAATCCATGAAAAAAATTTTTATTATCGTAATATTTATTTTATCAAGTGCTGTTTCTGTATGGGGTTTAAATACTGTAAATACTGATGAATCAGTTGAACATAGCAATGCTTATTCAGAAGAACAAAAAAGTATTTTTAGACAAAGTATCCCAGCCATAGCAAAACAGTATATCGGTATCCCCTATAAACTTGGAGGGAATCCCCCACAATCAGGAACATCTGATAATTCCAACCTGTTCTTTACCATTTATACTTTAGCTGCCAAAAAGGCCGACTTGTCCTATAAAGAATATTTGCCCATGAAATATTTATTACGAAACTTAAGGGAAGTTGGCGAAAATGATCTTAAAAATGGAGACCTCATAGTTCTCAACGATGATCATGCCGCCATGATTTATCAAGTCGAAAAAACAGGAAAAATTCATTTGATTTATGCTTCAGAAAAAAGACAGCAAATTTTATCTTTTAACAGTGATAATATAGTGTTTCAAGTTTACTGGTTGGAAAACTTAAAAGGTTTTTTCAGACTGTCGGATATAATGTTGGCACCTGCCAATTGATTCGGATAGACAAGCCTTGAGATGCTATGAGAAAAGATGTTATAATTTTGCTATCGGAAGATAAATATTTTAATTGGAGATATTTTTCATAATGCGTAGCCTTAATACTTTTATTATCCTTTTATTTATCCTTTTTTGTTCCACCATAGTATTGGCAGGAAATGATAACAATAAAGCAGTGTCTTTGAATCAGGCAAAAACCCAAGAACAGCAGGAGAAAGATGTTGACAGGGGCGAAGCATCTTTAAAAATGCTCCAGTCAATTATTGAGTTGAAAAAAAACTTAAACCAGAGAATCAAGGAAAAGAATCAACTTTTAAAAAAAAGCAGCTCTGATACTGAAAAAGAATTATTAAAATCAGAACTGGAAAAATTAGACAAACAGCTTAATGATTCTGCTGTGGATTTTGAGCGGATTGCCACGGGTATTGATATGGGTCTTTTTGATGGAAAAAAGGCCGAAGAATTTGACTGGAAAGATGAATTGCTTGGATTGGTTAAACCCGGGATCAAGGAAATAAAAAGGCTTACTGTCAAAGCAAGATACAAAACAAAATTAAAAGATGAACTCTCATTTTACCAGGATCTCCTACCTGTTGCAGGTCAGGCAACCCAGAATATTGCCCAGTTGATTTCCCAGACAAAGGACAAAGATCTGAAAAAAGATCTGAAAAAGATATTACCTGAATGGAAAAGTGTTGAAAAACAAATTTTGAATAAAGTGGAAATGGCCGGCCTGCGTCTGGCTGAAATTGAAGGTCAGGAAAAATCCATAATTAAAACATCCCAGACCTCTATAAAAAATTTTTTCCGGACGCGTGGTCTGTTTCTTTTTATAGCTTTTATATCCTGTCTTGGCGTACTCTTTTTTTTAAGATTATTTTCAAGGCTTATTGTCCGGTTTGTCCCTGGATATAACTCAAAATACAGACCTTTTCATGCAAGGTTGTTGAGTCTTCTTTCCAGGATCACTGCTTTTGCAATGGTTTTTTTAGTTCTTATTTTTGTTTTTTATGTGGTGGAAGACTGGGTGTTGTTAAGTTTAACCATTATTTTTATAATGGGACTGGGTTGGGCTGCTAAACATACCCTGCCTCAGTTCTGGCACCAGAGTAGGCTTATGCTTAATATAGGCTCAGTCAGGGAAGGAGAACGTATGATTTATCATGGTGTTCCCTGGCTTGTAAAAAATATCAATGTATTCAGCGAGCTTGAAAATCCATATCTGGAAGTAAAGCTGCGATTACCCATTGAAGAGCTTCTTGGGAAAATATCAAGACCTTTTCATAAAAAAGAACCCTGGTTTCCCTGCAAACGAAATGACTGGGTTATTCTTGCCGATGGTACCCGCGGTGTTGTAACAAGCCTTTCCCATGAAATGGTTGAATTGGTCCAGCGAGGTGGTTCTCAAAAGACCTATCAGACATCTGATTTTTTGGGTTTGACTCCTTTAAATATTTCTGTAAATTTTAGGCTTAAAATTCCTTTTGGCATCAGTTATAATCTCCAGAAAGATTCCACGGGAAGTGTACTGGAAATTTTAGAATCACATATCAAAGAGCAAATCGAAAAAGAAGGATATAAAAAAAATCTGCTTAATCTTAGAGTGGAATTCCAGCAGGCAGGCGCTTCATCCCTTGATATTGTAGTGATTACTGATTTTAAAGGCGAGTTGGCTCCCTTATATAAACGCTTGTCCCGGGCGATCCAGAGATGGTGCGTTGATACCTGTACTTTAAACAATTGGGAAATCCCTTTTCCCCAGCTTACTATTCATAAATAAAAGATGGGTCATAAATAAAAGATTCGTCATAAAAAAAGGATTGGTCAAAAATAAAGGCTTGGTTTTAGATGGCAATTGAATTGATAAAAAGGAAAATATTACCCAACTCAAAGCAGTTTAGACAATTCTGGAAAGAAAAAGGTCCTTTTAAATATGCGTTGACAAGCAGCCAATTTCCTCCTGTAATGCTGGAACCTGAAGAATGGATTTTCTCAGATGATATTAAGGCAATTCTAAAGGAGTTGATGCAGTTTGATAAACGAAAAATGGGGATTGTAAAAGCTCCTTTTAATCCAGATAATAAAAGTATATTACGTCCTGAAATCTTAAGTTCATGGAAGATTAATAATTTCCCGGAAGAATGGGATGCATGCATCTGTGATATCTTTATTCCCCAAGGACATTTGACCAGGACTGTGGTTGAAAGAATAAAGATACCCGAAGAAAAGATAGAACCTAAACGGGTTGAAGTAAATTTTTTCCATTGCCTTGAAGATAATATGGATCAGCTTGGATATCAGCTTTTAAAACCCCGTGGCTCATCAAAATATGCGGCAATTAAAACATATCTTTCTGAATGGGAAGAAGATGAGCAGGATGCAGGTCTTTTGTAAAAATTAAACCTTGCCTTCCAGGATCAGATTCACCATCATTTTTTTATAGTTGATTCCAGCCTTTTTGAACCCTTTTGTACCATATTTCATATTGCCTTCCAAAACATAGAACTTTTTTTGGTGCTCAATAATATCAATTCCTACATCATCCCATCCACATTTTAAAGCTGTCAGTTGTGCAAGATTAAGAGCTTTTTGAGGCAAAGGATCAAAGCTGATTGCACCGCCCTGTGAAATATTGGTTTTAAAATTGTCTTTGGCAGCGATCCGCCAATAGGAAAGTCTGATTTTTTTGCCGATAATAATAATTCGCATATCACGGTCAATGGGGAAATATTCCTGGATATAGGCAGGGCCTTTGTTCCTTAAATACAGACAAAGGTCTTCAGAGTTTTGAATCAGGTACACATCATTGCCTCGAGATGATCCCTTGGCTTTTTTTGCGATAAAAGGGAAGGAAAAAAAGGAAAGAATGGTTTGTTTTTGCTTTTTCCCATAAAAGATTTTTGTTTCAGGGTGGGGAATACCAAGCATATTAAAAGCAGCCGTCTGTTTTATCTTGTTCAGGGCAAATTTATAGGTATGAAAATTGGGAAATGTTTTTTTCCCCATGGCGTTAAACAAGTCAGCATAAAATGCCGTTGGGTAATAGATTTTTTTTGCAGACATAATCAGGTTTTGTTCCTGGCTGGAATAATCCTGAAAATTGGGTTTAAACCCTATCGTTTGAATTGATGGGTATTGTTTTAACCTCGCGCCCAGGGCAACAGGTCTGGAGTCCAAATTTAAGTCCTTATAATGTTTAACCGGTCCAATAAATGTATCAGTTAAAAATTGATTTCACCGGTATCCCTTTGGATTCTTTTTTTGCCAATTCCATGCATCCTTACACATATCAGTCAGAGTTTTTTTTGTTTCCCAGCCAAGTTCCTCTTTTGCTTTGGCAGGATCTGCAAAACAGGCATCGATGTCACCCGGCCTTCTATCCACAATTTTATAGGGGATTTTTTTATTGCTTGCAGCTTCCAATCCTTTGATCATTTCAAGGACTGAATAGCCGGAACCTGTTCCAAGATTGTAAATCAAAAGGCCTGGATTGGTGAAAAGTTTTGGCAGGGTTTTAATGTGCCCTAATGCCAGATCAACAACATGAATATAATCTCTGACTCCCGTCCCGTCTGGAGTATTATAGTCATTTCCAAATACGCTGAGCCAGGGTAAATGTCCTATTGCTACCTGTGATATATAAGGCATAAGATTGTTTGGGATACCAAAAGGGTCTTCCCCGATTTCACCACTTTTGTGAGCACCCACTGGGTTGAAATATCTTAACAAGGCAATATTCCAGTTTTTATCAGAGATATAGACGTCCTGCAGGATTTCTTCGATCATCAGTTTTGTCCTGCCATAGGGGTTGGTGGCTGAAAGAGGGAAATCTTCTTTTATGGGAAGGGATGCAGGATCTCCGTAAACGGTTGCAGAAGAAGAAAAAACAATATTTTTTACATTAAATTCATCCATTACGGCCAGTAGATTCAAAGTCCCTGTAATATTGTTATGAAAGTACCTTAAAGGTATCGACACTGATTCACCCACTGCTTTCAAACCAGCAAAATGGATGACCGCATCTATTTTATGTTCAGAAAATACAGCAATGATCTGTTTTTTATCCAAAAGATCTGCTTTATAGAAATCAAGGGATTTTTTAGTAATATTTTTTACACGATTTAAAGATTCTTTAGAGCTATTGGAAAGATTGTCCAGGACAACTATATCATAATTTTCATTTAAAAGCTCAACACAGGTATGGCTTCCAATATACCCAGCTCCACCAGTAACAAGAATTTTCATAAATTGTCCCTATATTTTTTGAGCATTACGGGTTTTTAATGACAGCATTTAAAAATAATTCATTGCAGACATTACAATGTTTATACTCTTTTGTACAGCGTGTCATCAGGATAAAAAACAGATTCTATATTCAGGCTTTTATTTTTTTTAAACGTGTATTTTCCATCTGGTATATGAAGGGACACACAGCTTCATGCCAGATAGTTTATCCTAACGTTGCAACATTAGAGTTTACATTAACAAGATTAGGACTGCAGATGAAATAAAGTAAACTGAAATAGCGAAGGCCAATCTTTAAAATCTGGTGGTTCATCTACAAGGCGCATTAAAGGTTTAATAGCAGGCCTATTTGGCCTTTGATGCAACGCAGTAGATGGGCCAAAAGACAAGCAATTTCGTTTGCTTTATAAAATTTGCGGTCCTTATCTAAAGCAATATATAATGGGCAATTTTTAAAGAATAAAAA
>JABIYQ010000285.1 GCA_018702715.1 Desulfobacula sp.
GGTGAATATTCTGTTATCATGTAACCTCTCTATCGCCCTATCAAATTGTAAACTTTTTTGTTCAATTGAGGCGACAACTACCCTGACACATAGGGCTATTGAGACACTGATAATTGAGGAAAGAAGCATGGATGCCTATAACAATGGGACACAGGCTTTTGTTCCCGACGGGGTTATAGATGCAGATAAAGACAGCAACATGCTTGTGAATGATGATACCATAAATGATCCCGTTGATAAGACTATCATCAGCCTGGATAAGACTGATCCGGACAATTGGAAGCTTGTTGAAGTGATGCCTGACTACAGCACGGCCGATCCTTTAGATTTCATGTCTCAAAGAATCCTTTGTGAAAATGTAGAAGTATTTCAAGTTACAAGGGGAAGTGATGCTGCAAAACAGCAGAACCTGGTTAAAATTCAACTTGATCTTGGCATTGGAATTAATAAATTATCCTTTACAACAAGGGCCATTGCAGGCAAATTGTTTATATTATGATGATGACAAAAAAATATCCCATTGCTTTTGATATCGGGTTTCATGATATCCATGCACTTCAGCTTGATAAAAGTCGGGGCAAATTCAGGATACAGTCCATGTTCCATCAAAAACTGGAACATGAATTAAGCGATATCAAACAAAGCAGCCCGGATCTGCTAAATGCATTAAAAATCATAAAAAAACAGGGACAGTTCAAAGGCAACAGGGCAGTCATTCATATCCCGGCCCACAAAGTTTTTTCATTTCCCATTGAATTTGTGTTAAAAGATGATGAAACAATGGAAGATGCCATTGTTCGGGAGGTTGATCAGAATCTGCCATATCCCCTTGAAGAGGCAGTTATTGATTACCCGTCCATCACAAGATCAGCCAAAAAAAAGCTTCAGAAAGTGATTATTGTTTCAGTCCATAGAAGTGATATCGAAGAAATCCTTGCAGTGTTTAAAAAAGCAGGATTCAGGGCAGAAGCTCTGGACTTTCGGCCTATTTCCTCCATACGCCTTCATCAATACCTTTCCCATATTTCTGATGATCCTTCGGTTATCTGTTATGTGGGCCGCAAAGAATCCAGTGTCCAGATTTTTAATAACGACCGGATTCTGGCAATGAATAAATTTTCCTGGGGTCTGAGGCGGATCATGGATAAATTGAATGCCAATCTCGGCTTTGAACCGGCAACCTCAAATGCCCTGGATCTTCTGGCGCAGCACGGTATCAAATTAAGCGTTTCTGAAAAATCATCTATAACCGACCAGACAGAAGTTGACACTAGTGATTCCAACATCGGTCCGGTTGTTTCCAGGATTATTACGCCCACCATTGAAGAACTGGTATTTGAGTTTCACAAAATTCTTGGATATATCAGAAATAAAGAAGGGATTCACAAGATCAACGATATCTCTTTTTACGGTGCAGCATCAATGATTTGTGGCCTTGATCACTATATCCAAAACCGGATGAATATTCCTGCAAAAACCATCGACATTCTGGATCATATTGATATTAAACCCGATCTTTCGGCAATGGTTTCCAATGATATCACGCCCTTTGCCGCAGCCCTGGGTCTTGCCATGAGGGAGATTTCATGGCTCTAAGACCGATCAACATGATTCCGGGCAATATTCTGGCAAGAACAGCACTTTACAGACATTTATGGTTCTGGGGTAAAGGTCTTGTTTTTATTCTTCTTTTATTTGTTATGTTTTATCTTGTCCAGACAAGTAAGTTTACTTTGCAGCAAAAAGCACAATATTCTGATGCTTCCATAATGGTTAAGGTTGCAAACAAAATTGATAAGATCCAAAAAGATGCTGATAATATAAATGCTTTGATACAGGATCTCAAGCTGAAAAGCGGATTGCTTGCCACTTTGACAAACCAGCAGCAATATTATGATATCCTTGCTGTTTTTGCGCAATCCTTTAATGATGCCACATGGATTGATAATCTTTTCATCCAAAAGGGAGTGAATAAAGACAAAGGAGAGGATAAAGACAAAGATAGCTCAAATCTTATGGTTGACGGATTTTCCTTAACCCACAATACCCTGGGTACCTTTTTAGAATCTCTTTCAGCCAATAACAGAATCCAGGATGTGGTTCTTGTCTATGCAAAAAAACTGGAGGAGGTATCTTTCGATAAAGATCTTTCCATTGTCATTAAATTTAAACTGACCTGTTCCATCATAAAGGGATCATCAAAATGAACCTGAATATGAAATTTATCGATATGGGCTGTATTATTTTTCTGGTGATTGTTGTGGCGGCTGGAGGATTTTTTTTTCAACAGAATTCTTCTCGTCATTCCTCACGGATAAAACTTGAAAAAGAACAATTACTGACTCAGAAAAATAATTGGAATCTTGCGAAGGCAAAGCTTGAACAGCTTCAGACACAATTCAAGGAAAAGAAAACCCAAGTCCTTGAATTGAACAAAAGAGTTCCAAAAGCGCCCCAGATGGGTGACCTTTTAAGCCAGCTGCATGCCCTGGTAAAAAAAAGAGATATTACACTGATTGATTTTAATCATAAACCTGCCCAGGAATTTGAACGGTACAAACAAATTCCAGTTAATATTATTGTGAACGGCGGCTTTTTGAATATTTACAATTTGATCCATGACGTTGAAACCCTGAATCGGGTTTTTATTTTTGAAAAGATCATGATTAAAAAACTGGAAGGAAAAAACCTGTGCCAGGCAACATTGCTTGCAAGTGTATTCCAGCAGTGATGGGAAAAAGGGATATTAAGGAGTCTGATGACAGATAAGAAAAAGAACATTAAAACCATTGCTCTGGTATTGATATCCATTATTTTTCTTTTCATGTTTTATACGACATTTTTTAAGGCAAAAAAAAATTCCAATAAGACGGCGATAAAAAAGCAAGTCTCAAAGGTCAGCACTATAACTATACCACCTGCAACTGCAAAAACTGCAGCGGTTCAAAATCAGACGGACACATTTCCTGTTTCAGGTGACGTTTCTGCTGGCGATCTTGCCTTTTCAGTCCAGCCTTTTAAATCTGTTATCCCCGATATATTTAAGCCTTATGTCAGCGAGAAAATTATACCCATAAAAGAAAAAGAAAAGGAAAAACCAAAACTCATATCTAATGCTGTAAAAAAACTTGTCAAAATACTGGAGTCACCGCCCCTGTCTGACCAGGAAAAAATGAATATCAGTCAGGAACTACATTTTACAGGATCCATCCTCAGCAGTAAAAGCGCTGTAGCCATCATTAATAATGAATTCATCCATGTTGGGGACAAAGTCAATGGATATAAAGTCGCATCCATTTCCGAACAGCAGGTCACCATTGATACTGGACGCGGCAAGATAATACTGGAGATTATGACGCATGAATAAAAACGTATTTTTATCCCTCTTCTTTGTTTTACTGGTTATCATTTTTTCCAGCCAGGCTTTGGCCAAAGAAAAATTGACTGATCCTGCCCAAAAGATAAAACCAATAAATGAACTATTGATTACCTTAAATTACCGGGATATGGATATCAGGAGTGCGTTTTCCGCCCTTGCCATGGAATTTAAGCTCAATATCGTGATGAGCAACGATGTTCAGGGCAACATTACCCTGCATCTGTTCGGGCTTACCCTTGAAGATGCCCTGTCCACAATTGCTTTAGCCGGCGGATATGAATATAAAAATGACCAAGGTTTCCACTATATTTATAAGGCAAGCGCTGAGGAAAAAAAGATAGTGCCCGTGCCCATTGAAACTCAGATGAAAGTTTTTAAGACAAACTTTGTTGGCGTTGTCAAGGTAAAAGAGACGCTTGCGGCAGTTCCAGGTCTAAATCCCATTGAGGTTCATGAAGACACCAAAACCATTATTGTAAATGACACCCTGGAAAATATCAAAAAAATTGAAAAGATTCTGTCTTTTTTAGATAGTGTCCCCAAACAGGTCTTGATTGAAGCAAAAATACTCAAGGTGACCTTAAATGATGATATGACATTTGGTGTGGACTGGAAAGCCATCATGACGGATGGTATTATCCAGACCGCCGGCTTAAGCAAGGGTGTGCTGCCGGCAGGCTTTGATCCCATTGGCAACACAAGAACAGATCCTGTTTCCGTAAACGGGGTTGGCACCTTTGCAAATTTTGTGGCGGGTGCAGGACGATCAAGCCAGATTGCTTTGGCCATTGATGCATTAAAATCTAAAACAAAGGTTGATACAGTGGCCACCCCGAAAGTCCTTGCAGTGCACGGGGAATTGGTAAGAGTACAGGTGGGAGGTCAGCAGGGCTATCCAGTCTCAACAACTATTGAGGGTGTCACGGAGCAGAGCATTAAATTTCTTGATACAGGCACCATTCTTGAAATTACACCCTATATTGATGAACAAGGCAATGTATTACTCAAAGTAAACCCTTCCATCAGGTCTGTAACAATTACCGCAAATATTCCCGTTGTTACAGCCACTTCTGTTTCAACATGGCTTTTAGCAAAGGATGATGAAACTGTTTTTATTGCAGGGTTGATAGAAACCAGGAAAACAAAGACAAAACTAGGCATCCCGATTTTGGGCGATCTCCCCATTTTAAGCTACTTGTTCAGTCGGACAGAGGATATCAATGTCAAAGATGAACTAGTGATTCTGATCACGCCGAAAATCATTAAAAACAATGTGTCGCTTTCTCCAAAACAATAGTCTTTTTAGGGTGTGATGCAAAACAACCAAAAAGGCTTTCTGCTCATCAGTATGATTTTTATCATGCTGTTGATGGCCGTAAGCATATTCTCGATTAATTATTATTCCACCACCCAGATCCGAATAGCATCCAACCATGCCGGTTCCATCCAGACGGGTTATGATTTGAACGCGGTTTCTGAGCATTCCTTGTGGAAGCTGACGGACAATCTTTTATGGCGTACCATAGAAACCGGGGAAGACTACACTTTTAACGGCACAACTTACACCCGCATTGTCCGCAATGCTGACACAGCTCCCTTCAATTATCCTTCCAGTTTTGACGATGCCGTCACCATCCAGGTGATTCCCAAAGGCGCGTCCCTTTCCTTTCCTTTTCAACGATCTTTTAGATATTATATTTCCATATTTGCCGGAACTGATCTTATACTAAATGAACCCAGGAGTATTTTTAAGGATTTATCAGGCAATCTTTATATTGCCAGTACCAAACATCACAAAGTTTACAAGGTGGATACATCCGGGATTGTATCAATTATTGCCGGCACAGGTGATGGCGGGGATACTGGGGACGGGGGAGAGGCCACTCTTGCCAGACTGAATGAACCCAGTGATGTTTATAAGGATTCATCAGGGAATATATATATTGCTGATACAAATAATCACAAGATTCGGAAAGTGGATGCATCCGGTATTATATCAACCATAGCCGGCACAGGGGATGCAGGGGATACAGGGGACAATGGGGCTGCCACCTTAGCCAGACTTAACGAACCCCGGGGCGTTTTTATAGATTCATCAGGATCAATATATATTGCTGATACAAAGAATCATAAAATTCGGTGGATTAATTCATCTGGAAAGATCAGACCGATTGCCGGTACTGGAACTTCCGGTGATGCAGGTGACGGGGGAGATGCACTTTCTGCCCTGCTCAATGAACCCAGTGGTATTTTTAAGGATGCCACAGATTTTTATATTGCCGATACAAATAATCACAAGATTCGGAAGGTGAATGCATTCGGTATTATATCAACCTTTGCCGGCACAGGAACTTCCGGTGATGCAGGTGACGGGGGAGATGCGCTTTCTGCCCTGCTGGATGAACCCCGGGGTGTTTTTAAGAATGGTACGGATCTTTATATTGCCGATACAAAGAATCACAAGATTCGTAAGGTTAATCTTTCAACCAATATAATTTCAAGAATTGCCGGAACAGGAGATGCCGGGAATACAGGCGATGGTGCAGCTGCCACTTCTGCCCGATTGAACGAACCCAATAATATGGTGCTCTTTTCAGGAGAACTATATATAGCAGACACAAAGAATCACATAATCCGGAAAGTGGATACATCCGGGGACATATCAACCATTGTCGGCGGTGGAGTTTTAGGAGACGATGGGTTTGCCCGCCTGGCAAGGCTTAATGAGCCCAACGGTATTTTTAAGGATGATACAGATCTTTATATCGCTGATACAAGGAATCACAGGATTCGAAAAATAGATCTTTTAACCAATATTATCACAACGGTTGCCGGCACGGGTGTTGCCGGGTATAACGGTGATGGGATTTCTGCGACACTGGCCCAGCTCAATGAACCCCGCAACGTTTTAAAGGCCACATCAGGCAACCTTTATATCGCTGATACAAAGAACCATAGAATCCGGAAAGTGGATACATCCGGGAATATTTCAACTTTTGCCGGAACGGGAAGCTCTGGAGATGGATCAGACTTTTCATACTCAGCTACCAGTGTTGCATTGGACGAACCCTATGATGTTATGATAGCGGATAGCTATCTTTATATAGCCGATACAAAGAATCACAAAATCCGGAGAATGAATGCCTGGGGATGGATATGGACGATTGCCGGTACGGGAAGTGCTGGAGATTCAGGGGATGGGGGCGCTGCAACATCAGCTGAACTAGATGAACCCCAGGCTGTTTCCACGGATATGTCCGGCAATCTTTATATTGCCGATACAAAGAATGATAAAATCCGGAAGGTGGATACATCCGGTGATATATGGACGGTCGCTGGAACTGGTGATGATGGCGATATCGGGGATGGGAATTTGGCAATTAATGCCAGGTTTAAAGAGCCTGTAAGTGTTTTTGTGGATCATAACAGCAATATTTTTATAGTAGACAGGGGCGCAAGGCGGATCAGGGTGGTTAATGCTGGGGATGAAAAAATTTACCACCTTGCTGGTACCGGAGACTCTGATGATACGACAGATCTGCCGGCTGTCCTTGCAAAATTTAAAGATCCGGCCGGGATCACCATGGCAACTTCCTATGGCGGCAGCCAGATTTTTATAAGTGATACTGGGAATCATAAAATTAAAGTTCTTGAGTTCAAGACTGTTTACGGACTTTAAACGGCCTTGTTCGGAATCGCTTCTTGGCCATTTAGGGAAAATGGCAACATCGCCAAATTCCCTAAATGGTAAAATTGTTAGCCTACTCTAAGGAAAAATTGACAAATTGAATAAAATTGAATATATTAAGAACAATTAATATTCAAAGTAGAAGGGGTTAATATTATGAAGACATTAACAATGAGAGTTGATGATTCAGTTTATCAGATGATTAAAATTGCTGCA
>JABIYQ010000103.1 GCA_018702715.1 Desulfobacula sp.
CTGAATCTTCCCTATGATTATCCATGCATGCATGAATGTGTATTTAACGATGAATTGCAAAAAGAACATCACATTACCACCATGGATATGGCAAAACGACTTCTGGATTATGGATTCCACCCTCCAACAGTCTACTTCCCCTTGGTTGTGGATGGTGCATTTATGGTAGAACCTACAGAAACCGAATCAAAAGAAGACATTGATCAATTTATTAATGCAGTAAAAGCCATTGCCAAAGAAGCTAAGGAAAGTCCTGAAAAGCTTAAAAAAGCACCTCTTTTGACAAAAGTAACAAGGTTAGATGAAGTTGCAGCAGCAAGAAAGCCATGTCTGAGAGGATAAATGAAAAAAAAGCGCTCTTGTGTATTCATAGATCTTGATCTTTTAGAATACAAAAGAGCGCTTGATCTTCAGATCCAAACCTTAAACGCCAAGATCGACAACGGCCTTGTTGAGGATCAAATTTTTTTTGTTGAACACCCTTCCGTCTTCACCCTAGGCAAAAGAGGGGGAAAAGAAAATTTAAGTGTTTCCAAAAAGTTCTTAAACGACAAAGGTATTGATCTTGTTCAAACTGATCGAGGGGGAAATATCACTTATCATGGACCGGGTCAGGCGGTCATGTACCCCATTGTTGACCTTGAAAAAAACAAGATCGGTGTAAAGGAATTTGTTTATGGTCTTGAAGAAATCATGAAACAAACAGCTGCTGATTTTGACATTGATGCAAACCGAGATAAAAGAAATCATGGCATATGGGTGAAAAATTCTAAGATTGGCAGTGTTGGGATTTCCATAAAGAAAGGGATATCCTTTCATGGTCTTGCCATGAATATCAATCCTGATCTTAAACCTTTCTCATGGATCAACCCCTGTGGTCTTGCCAATGTATCCATGACATCCATCCAAAAAGAAATTGCCAAATCTGAATTGGGTTTCAATCCAAAGGATTATGCTATTTCAATGGACAAGATAAAGACTGGTTTTATAGAACACTTTTCATCTGTATTTGACTATAAAAAAACAACTCTGAAATCTATCACCAAGGTTAAAGATTTGATTATAGATTAGGTTTATCCTGAATTTTAATCACATTGGGAAAAAGAGATATCGCATGCATACTGAAACAAAACCAAAAAGAAAGCCATCATGGCTTAAAAAAAACCTGCCCAAGGGAGGGGATTATCAACGGGTAAGAAACCTTCTTGCAAATGCCAGGGTACACACAGTCTGTCAGGAAGCCAATTGCCCCAATATGTTTGAGTGTTTCTCCAAAGACACATCTACCTTTATGATTTTAGGATCCAATTGCACGCGTAATTGTAGATTTTGCAATGTTAGTTTTGCCCCTGCCCTGCCCCTTGATCCTGATGAGCCCATGAGAGTCGCAAAAGCAGCCCTTGATTTAAATTTAAAATATGTTGTGGTAACATCGGTTACAAGAGATGACCTTGAAGATGGCGGCGCTTCCCATTTTGCAGATACTATAAAAGCCATTAAGACAACCTTGCCCAACAAACCCAAAGTCGAGGTTTTAATTCCTGATTTCCAAGGTAATATCAATGCGTTAAGAATAGTTGTATCTGCAAATCCAAATGTACTGAACCATAATATTGAGACGGTCCCGTCCCTTTATCCGACAGCAAGGCCGGAAGCCAATTATCAGCAGTCCCTTGAGCTTTTCAAAAATGTAAAAGCCATTAATGCTTCAATGCCTGTAAAATCAGGCATCATGGTGGGTTTAGGAGAAACCATTGAAGAACTTGAACACACCATGGAGGATCTTTTTCAATATGGCTGTGATATCCTGACACTGGGTCAATATCTTCAGCCCACAAAAGCTCATCTGGCAGTTAAAAAATATTATTCTCCGGATGAATTTAAACAGCTTGAAAATAAAGCCCGACAAATTGGATTTAAAAAAGTTGCTGCCGGACCTTTTGTCAGAAGCTCCTATAATGCAAAGGATCTATTTGATTCCTAAGGACCGCAAATGAAATAAGTTGAGCAGAAATTGCGCAAGATTTTGGCCCATATACAAGGCGCATTAAAGGTTGCATACTATAAGTATTCGGCCTTTGATGCAACAAAGTAGATGGGCCAAAAGACAAGCAATTTC
>JABIYQ010000272.1 GCA_018702715.1 Desulfobacula sp.
CGGGTTGTGCGATATCTTTGGACGATAAAAACCAGAACAAACCCGGTTAATCCAATCAAAAGAAGAATGACGGCCATCATAATGCTGTGCTGGATATCGTTTTGATCAGCTTGCTCAACAACTTTCATATCAAGTTCTACAAAAATTATAGTATTTTTATAATCAATATCAATATCAAAATTTTGCCCGCGCATTCCTTGGTGCATATGCATCATTTCTGAAGCAGCCTCGTTTATCTGCTGAATTATGGGAGAAAATTTTTTATAAACCTGAAATACATTGTTTCCGATTTCATCTTTTTCGATTCGCCAGATAGCCTGGTCAGAACCTAAAACTTTGGTCAGCTCCAGATCCTGTCCATATTTTTTGCCTGTTTGTTCTCTTTTGCTGTGCACAAGAATTTTACCTTCTTTATTAACAATAAAAAGAGAAGAAATATCCGGCAATGAAGCAGTTTCCCGCAAAAGGTTTTCCAGGGTGGTTCTGTTCCAGCCCATATTCATCATTCCGGTTCTTGTGCCAGCCTCAAAAGCCTTTATCAAAGCTGTGCTTTTTTCAAATAATAGCCTTATGCTCTGTGTTTTCTGGCGATTGATCCTGTCCAGTGTCATATAGGTAAAAATAGGGAATAGTACTATAATCGTGCCAATGAGAATGAGTGGTGGGATTTTTGTAATGAATTTTATATTTTTCATAATAAAGGCATATTATTTTCTATTCTTTTTTTGTTTAGAATCCAATTATGTCATATGTTAGTTCATTATTGATGCCGGTGATAGGAATTTAGTTTCGCCCAAATAAAAAAAATATGCAACCTAATAAATATTGAAGGCAAGGGCAATAGTGGTGGGAAATGGTCATTTAGGGAATTTGGCACTGTCGCCATTTTCCCTAAATGGTAATTAATAGTTTTTTGATCAAATTAATTAGGAGGGGTAATAGAAGTTGCCAGGCTTGTGTAGTTACATTTATTGAGCAGCAAATGCAACTATGCAGGCCTGACCCCACTTATTATAAGCTACTTTGCTTGTTGAGCATTGCTATCGGTTTTGACATATCTAAAACGTGGGTATGGATTTTTTCCAAATCATCAGCTGATATTCCCATCATAAGATCGCATTTATCAATGGCGGATTTCAATCTACAGCCCAATCCCAGAAAAGTAATGTTTGGCTCTCCTTTTAGTAAAGGGAGTACTGTTATGTCTGAGCAGCCTCCCAGGGCTCCTCCGGATTGGGGCAGATTCATTTGCCCGCCTTTTTCATAATTCAAGGCATAAAGAAGCCACATGACCTGTTCACTGTTTGCTGTGAATACCACAACTTGCGGACGTTCTTGAAATTTTGACAATGGTGCTATAAAGGCGGCCTGTGTTTTTCCTTTTTGGAGATACATTGAATTTAGAATGGTATCAGAGGAAGCTTCTTCCGTACCAAAAAGTCCTATGCCATATTTTTCCAGCACACCGTCATCCAGATAGCCTTCCATATCTTTTTCAAATCCCAATGCCGAGGTGCCTAGTTTACACCCCATTTGTTCCTTTCTTAGAAGAAGGGATTCACCCTGGCCGGCTAAAATCAATGCCTGGCAATAGCTTTTTAATTCCTTAAGGTTGAATGAAATACCGTCTGGCAATGAATTTGTGTCCTTATAAAGAGTCACTCCTACGGGTTCATAGTGAAGTTGTAAATTATGAGTCAAATCTTGAGAGATTCTCTGGTATTCCTTCATATCGTTCTCCTTCATGTGTTTTTTAATAATGATTTTGTATCCTATGGTTTATAACCTATCTCTGCTAATTGGTCTCTCAGACAGTGGGGGAATTTAACATGAAAAGCAACATCTTTCCTTTGTTTGTGAGACACAATACACTCACAGCAAATCCCATGTCTTTCGCATTCTGTTTTAGGGCAGGAACAATACGCATTTATTTTTTCGCGTACAGGACAATTTTCAACTAATTTTTTCTCGGTCATAATATCTCCGGCAACAAAACCTGTAATCAAAATTTTCACTAAAATTATTTTTAATCATCTATAGAGAAAATTAAATTCAACGTCAATAGAGGAACTTTATTTTAGTATTATTTCGATTCCTGGAATGCCTTGTGTATTCTTTGTCTGCGCCAAACAAATGATTTTATCTATTAGCTTATTGACTTTTTATAGGTGCTGCTACTATGGTTGCATAAGGTGATTAATAAAGAGGCGATGATGAGTCAAAAAAATCAAATACTTGAAAAAAAAATACAATTGCATTACGGCTGGATTATCGCTTTGACAGGCATGGCCGTTCTTTTCTCCTGCTTAGGTTTGGGCCGCTTTTCTTTAGGTATGCTCCTGCCCTCCATGGGAATTTCACTGGATTTAAATTATTCTCAGATGGGGCTAATCGGCACTGGCAATTTTGTTGGATATATGATCTCTGTGATCCTGGCCGGTATTATTGCCAGAGCTATAGGTGCCAGATGGACCATTTCTCTGGGGCTTGTTCTTGTGGGCAGTTCCATGGTGCTTATCAGCCGGGCAGGGGGATTTATGGAAGTCATGGCTCTTTACGTGGCAACGGGCATTGGGTCCGGTCTGGCAAATGTACCGATGATGGGACTGGTCTCTCACTGGTTTTTTAAAAGCAATCGGGGCCGGGCAGCCGGCACCATGCTGTCCGGGAACGGTATTGCCATTGTATTTACAGGGTTGTTCATACCCTGGGTCAATTCTTCCATGGGGGCTGAAGGCTGGAGGATAGGGTGGTTGACCATTGGTGCTATCTCTCTTGTGATTGCGGCTGTAGCTGCATTTTTCCTGCGCAATGAACCCGGAGAAAAAGGCCTCACCCCTCTGGGTAAAGCCGGGGCTGTACCAATACCTTCTGAATCAGACTTAAAAAAAGAGCCGAAATCTAATAAATGGACCATGGTGCATCTGGGATGTATTTATGCCCTTTTCGGGGCCACATATGTGGTTTATGCCACATTTATTGTTACAGCCATGATCAATGAGCGGGGGTTTGGTGAAAATACAGCAGGTACATTCTGGGCAGTTGTCGGTGGACTTTCAATTTTTTCCGGTCCATTGTTCGGGTGGCTGTCTGACAGGCTTGGGCGAAAAATCGGCATGATGCTAGTATTCACATTGTTTACCATTTCTTATATCCTGGTAGCTGCAAACCTTCCAAATCCGTTCTTATATGCATCCATTGGTATTTTCGGTTTGGCAGTGTGGAGTATCCCAACCATTATGTCGGCAGCTGTGGGAGATTACGCAGGACCTGTCCGGGCTGTAAAGGCCTTTGGTTTTATTACCTTATTTTTTGGGGTTGGTCAGATTTCCGGGCCTGCTGTTGCTGGTTTTACAGCAGATATCACAGGAACATTCAGCATGGCATTTTGGTTGTGTGCGGCTTTAACAATAAGTGCTGTTGTGCTGACGTATTTTCTGCGGCCGCCTTCTGATTCTTAAACGATCAATCAAAAAATAACGCCATGGATTTTTCCTTAAGAATCCGGATGATAGGTTTATTTATGGCCTGTTAGAAATTGAAATATTTTGAGAAAAACACTTCAATGAACAATAAATTTTTATCAGATCATGGTGGACATCTGGATTAAAAACTGATCCAGCTTTTTGGCGGAAATCTTTATGGCTGTTTTCAGTTCCGGGGCAAACAAAGAAATTTTGTACTCTTCCAAAAGCCAGAAAAACTGTTCGATCTTTTGAGATTTTTCCGATGTTGAGTCTTTGGAAAGAGAATCCAGAAGATTATTCAGGTGTCTGGTATAAAAAGAAAGCTGTAATGCTTTTTTTTCTTCTTTTAAAGGATTGTCAACTGCTCTTTGAGCCCTGATCCTTATGCAGGCGATATAGCGGTTAAGATGTTTGATCCTTTCGTAGTCATAAAGGTCGGCAAAATTTTGAGGTACAAGATGTTTGAGATCTTTGAACAGACCCGTTAATATATTAAAGGGTTTTTCTTTTTTTTGATATTGAAAGGATAACTTCTGGATAAGCTCAAAGCAGGATTGATATTCACGGCCCAGAACAATAAAGGTTTTAATAAATTTTTGTCCAGTATTGTAAAGATTATTTATTTGGGCCTTTGCATGAAGGTCAAATACTTTTTTTGTTCTAATATTTTTTTCAAACAAGGTATGGGTTATCAGGTTGAACAAAGATTGTTGAAATTTTGTCTGGCCGTTAAAATATGGTGCCATCTGCTTTATCTTGGAAGAGGCGTTGATGTCTTTTCTCAGGGCTTTAAAATCATCTGAAAAACTAAATTGGAATAATTTTTTTATACCCTGGCAATGCGATTCTAAAGCAGCCTGTTCTGATTTGAAAAGCCTGAGAGATAGTATTTGGGGTCTGTTTTTTGATCCCTGTCTGTTATTTGAATCAGATCGGGTTTCAGTTTTAATTTTAGTTTCAGTCTCAATTTCAATTTCAATTTCAATTTCAATTTCAATTTTTAAGCCAGGGTACCCTTTCTGGGTAAATTCTTTGTCTTTGTCTATTATAATAAAATCTTCAAGGTCTTTAAAATTCCATTCTTTGATATCAATTATTTCATGTTTTTTCCGGACTTTTTCAAAGACATTGTCTTTTTGGGGAATCCTTGTTTCTGGAAATTGGCTTAAGACAGCTTTATCCCGCAACGCTTTTATTTCATTGCCTTTTTGATCCCTAATGGAAAACCTCATTTTTAAGTGGTCAGCAAGTTCTTTGTCCGACCATATGGTGGCCGGGATGATAAAATTAAACCGAGTTTGAATAAAGGATGAAAGAAGTGAATACAATGGTGCATCTTTATTTGGCAGTTCTTTTGCGATAATAGCTGCTTTTTCAGATACGGGGACCAGTTTTACCCTGTATTTTTTGGGGAGTGCCTTTATCAGGGCAGCAATTTTTTCTTCAAACAATCCCGGGACAAGTCTGTCCACTCTATTTTTTGAAACAAGCAAAGCAGATGCAGCTGGAACGTTCAGGGTGACCCCGTCTTTTTTAGATCCTGGATTGAATTCATATTCCAGTCTGAATTTTGCCTGGGACATTTTCAGGGTATCGGGAAACATGGAAAGTTCATGTTCATCAATGTCTGATTTCTGAAGATCTTCCATTGTCATTTTTAAAAAACCCTGGTTTTTCTGATCTTTAATAAATTTAGAAAAGGTCCTGATATTATAAAATGGTCCTGGTAATCTTGACCGGTAAAAAGCATAGATATCATCTTCCGAGGCAAGGATATCCTTTTTTCGCCTTTTATGTTCATGGGTTTCAAGTTCATCTATAAGGGCAAGGTTATGGGTCATAAATTCAAATTTCTGATGGATTTCTTCCTGGACCAGGGCATGCCGGATAAATATCTCTCCGGATTCTTCAGGGTTTATCCTGCCATAAGCAACACGGCGGTCGTTGACAATCATCAGTCCGAACAGGGACACCTGTTCTTTTGCAACAACTTCACCCCGTTTTTTTTCCCAGTGCGGGTCTGAATAGGTATGGACACAAAGGTCTTTTCCAACCTGTTCAAGCCATTCAGGATCAATGGTGGCGACGGATCTTGCAAAAAGCTGGCTGGTTTTTACAAATTCCGCGGCCACGATCCAGTTCCCGGCAGTTTTAAAAAGTCCTGATCCGGGAAATATCATTGCCTGCTGTCCTTTAGCAGCGTTAAAGATATTTTTTTCTTTTTTATGGGCAATATTGGCAAGATACCCTGATAAAATGGCTTTGTGCAGAGCTATATATAAAGGCCCGCCAAATTCAAAGGCCTTGGCCTTCATGTCTTTTATTTTTGTTGGAGGAATGATTTTTTCTCCACGCAAATCGTGGTCTTTTAGTATCCTGATAATCTGATTGTGAATTTCATTCCATTCCCTCATACGTTTAAAGGACAAAAAGTGATCCTGACAAAATCTTTTGAGTTTGGAACGCGATTTAAATTTCTTTTCAGCAGTTTTAACGCCATTCCAGATATTTAGAAGCGTAATAAAGTCAGATCCGGGATCTTTATACAATGCATGCTTTTGATCGGCTGCCTGGGTTTTGTCTGCCGGTCGTTGTCGGGGATCTGCAATGGCAAGGGCCGTTGTAATGATGGCTGCCTCCTTTAAACATCCATTCCTGTCGGCTTCTATCAGGATTCTGGATAATTTGGGATCAACAGGCAGCCTGGCCATGGTCTGGCCTATTTTAGTCAACGTATATATTTTTTTCTTTTTTTCTTTTTTATGGAATTTTTTTTCTTTAATGGCAGAAAGCTCAATCAGGGTATCAAATCCATCTTTAATACTTTTGGGTGCAGGCGCATCAATAAAGGGAAAGCTTGATACATCCCCCAGATTTAAAGAGATCATCCGCAATATAACTTCAGCAAGATTGCTTCTCAAGATTTCAGGCGAGGTAAAAAAAGGTCGCGCCCTAAAATCATCTTCATCAAACAGCCGGATACAGATTCCATTTTCCACCCTGCCGCACCTGCCTGACCTCTGGTTGGCGGAAGACTGGGAAATCGGACTGACAGGAAGAGCTGTGGTTCTTGTCCGGGGTGAATATACAGGGATTCGTGCCAGTCCTGTATCCACCACATATTTAATCCCGGGAATAGTCAATGAGGTTTCTGCTACATTGGTTGCAACGATAATTTTCCGTCCCCGTTGCCGGGAAAAAATCTGGGCCTGCTCATTTGCTGAAAGTCTTGCAAAAAGTGGCAGGACTATCACATTGGGATGATTTTTTCCCCGGATAAGCTCCAGGGTTTCACCTATATCCTGCTCCGTGGGCATAAACACCAGGATATCCCCGGATCTTGACTGGGAAACAAGCAAATTGACTGCACCTGCTGCAGCTTCCACATACCCCTGGTCTTCAATGGTTTTGTTCTCCTCTTCTTTGTCTAAAAAGGGCATATAAACGGTCTCAACGGGGTACATTCGGCCGGTGACTTCAATGATAGGAGCATTGTCAAATGCTTTGGAAAATTTTTGCGTGTCAATTGTAGCAGATGTGATGATCAGTTTGAGATCATTTCTTTTTTTTACAAGATCTCTCAATATGCCCAGAGTGAAGTCAATATTAAGGCTCCTTTCATGGGCTTCATCCACAATAATGGTATCATAGGCATTTAAGAATCTGTCGCTTTGAGTTTCTGCAAGCAGGATGCCATCGGTCATTATTTTTATACAGGTCCGGCTCCGGGTTTTATCATCAAATCTGATTTTATATCCAATGGATTGACCAAGGGTTTCATTAAGCTCTTCGGCAATTCTTTTTGCAACATTGATTGCGGCAATACGCCTTGGCTGAGTACAGCCGATTGCTCCTTTTATTCCCCTCCCGGCTTCTATGCAGAATTTTGGAATCTGAGTGGTTTTTCCAGATCCTGTTTCACCTGAAATAATCACAACTTTATTATTTTTAATGGCATTTATAATATCTTGTTTTCTGGCTGTGATGGGTAGATCGGGATTGTAAGTTATCTTTGAAGGCCTGTAAAACTGCCGGTCTTTTTTCTTTCTTATGAACGGTTTTGTTTTCGGATCTGATTTTTTAATTGTATCCATAGGCTTTGAATAGTAACTTAAAGTTCAAAAAAGTCAAATTTCAAAATGATTAATATTTCCATATGTAATATCCGTTTAGCTGGGTTTGCCTTTATCAGCCACATAAAAAATTTCGGGTTCCATATACCTTCTTAAATTCTATTGACAAATTGACAGGTTTGAAATATTGGTTCGTATACAAAGGAGTTTTATATGAATGGTTTACCCAACAATATTCCGGATTGCACTTTTTTTTTCCTGGCTAAAGCCCATCAAAAGGCCCATGGCCTGTTAAAAAAGAAATTAATTCCCTATGGATTAACAAATATGCAGCATCTGATTCTTGAAGGCCTGTGGTATCAGGAAGGCGCCACTGCTGCAGAATTGAGCAAGTTGTTAATCCTTGATAAAGCAACCTTATCCGGCATAATAGACCGCCTTGATGATGCCGGCTGGATTGAAAAACGGCTGGATAAAAATGATAAACGTGCGTTCAGGCTTTATCCGTCCAATAAAGCCAATGATATCAAAGATGAGTTGATTGATGTGAGAAGAAAAGGCAACGATCTGTTGCTGACTGATTTTACCATAGAAGAAAAAATAATCTTTAAACGCCTGCTAAGAAGCCTGTTTTTGGTGGAATAACCCGAGAAACAGGTAACGATCGGGTGTTTTATACATATTTTTAGTTCGCATACTGACTTAAAAAGGAGGCAAAGAATGTTGCTTTTTAATCCGAAAAAATACCAGGATAGAAACTATCCTGATGAAAGATCCAGGCAGATTATGTTGAAAACCATTGAATGGTTTGAAAACAAAGGTCTAAAAAAATTAAATGAAGATTATCATGCCCGTGAATTTACTTATGACTTTGCCCGGTTTATCAAAGAAGAAAAAATTTTTGAAACCCTTTTTCTACCAAAGGGATATGGGGACAAAGATCAGTATTACAGCACATACAGGATGTTTGAATTTTCAGAGATATGTGGGTTCTACGGTATGGCATACTGGTATATGTACCATGTGTCCACATTGGGATTAGACCCGGTATTTTTGGGTGATAATGAAGGATTTAAACATAAGGCCGTTGAAAAACTTAAGGAAAATCCCCTCTGCGCATTTGGTCTTTCAGAAAAGGACCATGGTGCTGATATATATTCATCTTCCATGAAACTTTACCCCTGTGAAGACGGAACCTATGTGGCAAGGGGAAGCAAATATTACATCGGCAATGGAAATGAAGCTGGAATTATCACTGTTTTTGGAAAAATTGACGGATCAGAAGACTATGTTTTTTTTGTTGTTGATTCAAAGCATGAAAAATATGAGTGCATCCAAAATGTTATCGATGCCCAGAACTATGTGGCGGAGTTTGCCCTTCATGATTACCCCATTACAGATGATCTGATTCTTTCAAGAGGGTCCAAAGCCTGGGATGACATGCTCAATACCATCAATATTTGTAAGTTCAATATTGGCTCAGGTGCCATAGGTATTGTAACCCATTCTTTATACGAATCCCTGAATCATGCAGCCCACAGAAATCTTTACGGTAAAAAGGTGACCGAGTTCGCCCATGTCAAAAGGCTTTTTTTAGATTCCTATTGCCGTCTATCCGCCATGAAATTGTTTGGTCTCAGGGCGACAGATTATATGAGATGTGCATCAAAAGATGATAAACGTTATCTACTTTTTAACCCTATCATGAAAATGAAGGTTGCAATCCAGGGTGAGGTTGTTCACGAGATGCTTTGGGATATTATCGCAGCAAAAGGGTTTGAAAAAGATAATTACTTTAATCAGGCAGTGGTTGATTTAAGGGGGTTTCCCAAACTTGAAGGCACCCGGCATGTGAACATGGCCCTCATTGTCAAACTCATCCCCAATTATATGTTCAATCCAGGTGAATTTTCCGAAATCCCAAAAATGAACGGCCCGGAAAATGACGATTATCTTTTTAATCAGGGTCCCACAAGAGGATATGCAAAAATTCAATTCCATGACTTTAGAAAAACCTATGCCACCAAAGATCTGCCGAATATTGAAATATTCAAAGAACAGATCAAGGCGTATGAAGAATTTTTGATGGCTTCAGGGATGGAACTCAAAGATCAGATGATGAACGCCTTTGACTTTCTTTTGTGTGTGGGTGAAATCTTTACCCTTGTTGCATACGGTCAGCTCATTATTGAAAGTGCTGCAATCGAAAATATTGAGGACGATGTCTTGGATTTGATTTTTGATTTTATGATCAGGGACTTTTCACAATATGGCCTTGAGCTTTATGGGAAAAGTATGTCCACAAAAGTGCAGCAGGATGCCTGTCTGAAAATGATCAAACGGCCGGTTGTGGATGATGAAAAATTTGAGAAAATTTTAAATGAGCAGGTATACTCAATGATTGATACCTATGAAATGAATCCCTATTCAAGATGTGAAAACAAAAAGTGAAAAGATGAACCATTTCATAATATAAATGGATTCGTGATTTTTTAAAAAAAGGAGAGATATTGAAAATGGCACAGTCCATAACTGACAGAAGAGACCAGGATTTTGTACTTCATGAAGTGCTAGAGGTATCCAACCTTTCCAAATACAAAAAATTTGCAGACTTTAACCGAAAAACCATGGACATGGTTGTCAGGGAAGCACGCAACCTGGCAGTTAAAGAAATCCTTCCCACCCAGAAAGACGGTGATAATATCGGCTGTTCTCTTGAAAATGGAAAGGTGAAAGTTCCCCCTTCCTACCATAAAATATTTGGCCTCATATGTGAAGGGGAGTGGCTTGCCATGTGTGAAGATCCTGAATACGGCGGCCAGGGAATGCCTGAAGTACTTGCCAAGGCCGCCAGCGAATTGTTTATCGGTGCCAATTGTTCATTCATGCTTTATCCCGGAATGAATCATGGTGCAGGAAAGCTGGTGGAAGTATTTGGTACGGATGAACAAAAAAATAAATATCTTAAAAATATTTACACGGGGAAATGGGCCGGAACCATGTGTCTCACAGAACCGGAAGCCGGATCCGATGTAGGTGCCTTAACAACATCGGCAAAAAAAAATCCAGACGGCACCTATTCCATTATTGGAAACAAAATTTTTATTTCCGGCGGTGACCACGACATGACTGAAAACA
>JABIYQ010000314.1 GCA_018702715.1 Desulfobacula sp.
AAAGCAGCGCAAGATTATAATGAGCATCAGAAAATGAATCGTCAACTGCAATTGCTTCAAGAAGGTATTTCTCAGCTTTTTTATAATCTTTCATGTTAAGCATTATGCTTCCTAAATTATTTAAAGCTTCCGGTTGATTGGCAAATTCATCCAGGCACTTTGAATAGCAGTCAATGGCTTCCGACATCATATTGTTTTTTTCAATGATAACACATTGATTATAAAGAGCTTCATAAATATTTTTATCCAGTTCTATAGCTTTTTTATAATATTTATCTGCTTTTTCAAAATCATGCTGTGCAAAAAAAACATTCCCCATGTCACTATATATTTCTCCCAGACCTGAATGTGCATCTATTGCCTTATCATACATTTCAATAGCACTTATATAATCTTTTTTCAGGTACAGGATCTGCCCCATTCTGCCATATGCTTGTGCAAAATCAATCTTGATTTCCGAGGCTTTGGCAAAACTTTTAAAAGCCAAATCCAGATGGCCTGTTTTCTGGAGAGTCAATCCCAGATTAAAATGCAAATCAGGGTCATTAGGGAAACTTCCAATTGCTTTTTTAAATAAATCCTCAGCCTGACCATACTTTTCAGACTCATAAAGTATCAATCCTTTCTGATTCAGGGCAATAGCATCTGTAGAATTATCAGAAAGTATAAAATCAATATGCTCTTCTGCCTCCATGCCACGCCCCTGTTTCTCTAAAATATTCCATAACTTTCTGTGAACCAGCAGTGATTCAGGATGGTATTCAAGTATTTTCTTATAAGCAAGTTCTGCTTTGTCTATTTCACCCTCCATCATATAAAGCCGGCCTAAATTATTCATGGGAAGCTCTTCCGATGGTTTAATGTAAGCTGCTAAAAGAAAATATTTTTTTGCCTTTTCAACCTCGCCTTGCCTTAAAAGCCACAAGCCATAATTATTGAGAGCAATGAGATTTTGAGGATCACGGCTTAGACTGTTATTCCAGAGTGTCCCACTGTTTTGCCATACATTATTCCTTATAATTGACAGGGATGAAACAAAAACAATAATCAACACCATAATAGAAAAAAGAAATGTATTTTCCCTGCCCCTGGCAGCTCCTGCAATAATTGATAAAAAATTTATAAAATAAACAACTGCCCATGAAAAAAAAACAAAAAAACCGATAGAGGCTAAAAAAACATACCTGTCTGCCATTCTTGTGGATATCGGCACAATATTGGAAGCCGGAAGCCAGGATAATATAAACCAGAACAATACAAAGAAAAAAAGCTTATCGTTTTTTCTTATTATTAAATAAGCAGATGCTGCAACAGCACCAAAAAGAAGTAAAAAGCCTGCGCCAACTTTGTAATATGCAAATAGCGATGGGTAAACATAGTCCACATACCTGTTGTTAAGCCAAAAAGGTGAAACAAAATTACGCATGTAATCAAAAAAAACCTGCATCATGGTAACAAATATATTTACAGATACGGACTTTATTCTTTCTCCTGCGCCCACCTTCACCATCAGGTATGCCAGAACCAGAACACCCAGTAAAATATAAGGAGAAAAACGATAAAAATTATCTTTCAGGCAATAAAAAGGGTTTTTCTCTGGATGGCTGCAATACTCAAACAAAACGAAAAGAGCTGGAAGAACCACTCCAAAGGGGCTTGACATAACAGCAAGTATCCAGAAAAAAAACGATAGACTGTAAAACAACAGGTGTGATTTTCTGTCTGCAGGTCTTTGCAAATAAAACAGGAATGAAGCTAAAGAAAAAAAAGCCAGCAGCACATACTTTCTGGAAGACATCCAAGTTACGGATTCCACGCTAACAGGATGAAGAGCAAAAAGGAGCGCTACAAATAAAGATAAAATCCTTATCAGGTCCGGCATAGGCATAAATGGAACTGATTTTCCATACACTCCCCTTTCAATCCTGGGCAATGCTTTCAAAAGCAGCATATAAAGCAAAATTGAGGATAGAATATGAAGAAGAATATTATGAACATGAAAGGCCAATGGGTCATGCTTTGAGATACTATAATCTATGGCATAACTGAACACCCTCATCGGCTGATATGTCCCACCCGCTTTGAGGCTGAAAATATTTTTCAGATTATCAAGACTCAAAGACCTGATTT
>JABIYQ010000220.1 GCA_018702715.1 Desulfobacula sp.
GCTTTTTTCTTCCTATGCCAAATTAAAGCGAGGGGACGTTATTAAAATAAAAGAGTGTGAAATAGAAACGCTAATTCCTTACATTAACAATGCCAGGACTCACTCTGATGAACAGGTTGCACAGATAGCTGCCAGTATAAAAGAGTTCGGGTTTAACAATCCTATATTGTGTGATGGGGATAAGGGTATCATTGCCGGTCATGGTCGATTGATGGCAGCAAGAAGGCTTGGACTTTCTAAAGCCCCAGTGATTGAGCTTTCACATTTATCTGACATACAAAAGAAGGCTTATATCCTTGCTGATAATCGATTGGCAGACAATGCCGGTTGGGATGAGGAACTTATAGGGATCGAACTTGAAGCATTGAGTGCAGAGGAATTTGATATTGAGTTGACCGGCTTTAGTTTAGAAGAAGAAAAGAAAGGGTTGACCGAAGATGATGCTGTTCCAGAGGTTGAAGAATCTATTTGTGTCCTGGGGGACTTGTGGATACTTGGTGAACACCGGCTTTTATGTGGTGACAGCACAGACATTGAACAGGTTGAAAGATTGATGGATGGACATAAGGCGGATATGGTTTTTACTGATCCGCCTTATGGGATGGGTCTTGATACTGACTACTCTCAAATGAGTCATAAAGAGGATTCTAAGAAATCCAAAGGTGTCAAAGACAGTAAGGAATATAGGCCCGTAATTGGTGATGATAAGCCGTTTGACATGGGACTGTTTGACTGGATTGATTGCAAAGAACAGTTTTGGTGGGGTGCTGATTATTATAGAGAAACAATACCAAAGGATGGCGCTTGGTTTGTGTGGGATAAAAGAACAGAAGATAATTTTGATAAAATGTATGGAAATACATTTGAATTGTGCTTTTCAAAGCAAGTTCACAAAAGGATGGTATTGAGAATCAGGTGGTGCGGAATATTTGGGAGTGAACAAGAGAGAGGTTCAAATAGGGTACATCCAACACAGAAGCCGATAGAGTTATGTCAATGGTTTATCGATAAGTTTTCACAAGTTGATGGTCGTGTTTTTGATGGATTCCTCGGTTCAGGCAGCACATTAATAGCCTGTGAAAAAACAAACCGCAAATGCTACGGCATGGAATTAGACCCACATTATTGTGATGTAATTATAAAACGGTGGGAAGAATCCACCGGTGGAAAGGCGGTCTTAAATGGCAGGGCGTAAAAAATTGCCGACACAACTAAAGTTATTAAAAGGGACACAACGGGCAGACCGGTTAAACCCAAATGAACCGATGCCTGATATTGGTATTCCAGAACCACCGGAGTTTTTATCAGAAGCAGGGCTTATTGAATGGAACAGGATTTCAAAGCAATTGGTTGACCTGGGGCTTCTTTCTAAAATAGATATGGCAGCATTGGCAATATATTGTCAGGCTTGGGGAAGGGTTGTAAAATATGAGAAGATCATTGCAGGCAAAGGAGAATTATATAAAACAAGTAACGGTAATATTATTCTTTCTCCTGCAATGTGGGTTTTAAACAAAGCCTATGAACAAGTATACAAGTTTGCAGGGGAATTCGGAATGTCACCGGCAAAGAGGGCAAGTGTTACTGCAACGAAGGTTAAAGATAAAAAGAAAGACAAGTTTAAGGAGTTCGGCACTTGAAGCATCCTTTAACAAATAAAGCGAACAAGTATGCCAGGGATTGTGTTTCTGGCAAGGTTAATGTTTGCTTACAGGTTATCCAGGCTTGCCAAAGGCATCTTGACGATATGGAAAGAAAAGACTTTCCGTTTGAATTCGATATGGATAAGTGCGAAAGGTTTTTAAGGTTCGGGGAACTGATGCCCCATTCAAAAGGGGATTTAAGCGGGAAAACGCTAAAGTGGGAACCTTGGCAATGTTTTTGTTTTGGGGTTCCTTTCGGGTGGGTCAGGAAAGATAATGGTCTAAGACGGTTCAATGAAATGTTTTTACTGATACCAAGAAAGAACGGGAAAAGTTTTGGTGCTGCAGTTGTCGGGAATTATATGTTTTCAGCCGATGGTGAAAAAGGGGCAGAGGTTTATAGTGCTGCCGGCTCAGAGAAACAGGCAGACTTTGTATTTGCTCCTGCCTGGAAAATGGCGAAACAAACACCGGCATATAAAAACCGATTTAATATAACCTTAATGGGAACACCGGAAAACCCTGGAAAAATGTGTTCCTTGTCTGATGGTTCTTTTTTTGAAAGAGTTATAGGAAACCCTGGGGACGGTGGGAATCCTCATTGCTGGATACAAGACGAATACCACGAGTCTAAGACCAAAGACTCCTATGATACCGGAAAGACCGGCATGGGGTCCAGGAAACAGCCTATGCTATTGTCAGTCACAACAGCAGGGACAAATACCAAAGTTCCATGCTTTGATTTACAAAAAAGGGTTGAAAAAATATTGTCCGGTGATCTTGTAAATGAAGAATTGTTTGCTGTAATTTATACGATTGATAAGGATGATAAATGGGAAAACTTTGAAACCTGGAAAAAAGCGAATCCGAATTTAGGTGTTTCAGTTTTAGAACCTTATTTAAGGTCACAGCTTCACACGGCCTTGCAGTCACCACGGGACCAGAATTCAGTTAAATGTAAACACTTAAACGTATGGTCAAATGCTGGTCAGGCTTGGATGAATATGGTCGAATGGGGTAAATGTGAAGAAAACCTTAACATAAACGACTTCAAAGGGCTTCCGGTTTCTCTTGGATTGGACTTGGCATCTAAGATTGATATTGCATCCAAGATGTATCTTTTTAAAAAAATCATTGATGCTAAGAGTCATTATTACCTGTTCTCAAGGCATTGGATACCGGAAGAACGGACATTTGACGAAGAATATGCCCATTATGCCGGTTGGGTGCATACAGGCTTTTTAACGGCAACTCCAGGTGCGAGGATTGATATACATGAGATTCAGGAAACAATAAAACAGGATGCAAAAGATTTTGATTTATCCGGATCAGAGAATGGTGGTGGTGAAGTCTGCAACGATCCTTGGAATGCACAGCAGCTTATAACAAATTTATTGAATGTCGGGGTCCAGTGTGTGGAGATACCTCAAAATGTTTCTTTCTTGTCTGAACCAATGAAAGAGATTGAAGCGTGTATCAGGGATGGAAGTTTTCACCATGACGGGAATCCGGTCACAACCTGGATGATGGCAAATGTTTGTTGCAGGGTTGATAAAAAAGATAATATTTTCCCTTTTAAAGAAGGGGATGAAAATAAAATAGACGGTGCTGTTGCAACAATAACGGCAATGGCAAGGGCAATGTATGATGAAGGCATAAAATCAACACCGGTTCCAACATTTGTATGAGGTTATTATGAAAATTGATTTGTCGGATTTATTAATACTGCTTGGTTTGGGGTTGATGGGGTACGGTCTTTATTTGTTTCAGTCCTTGCCTGTATCAATCATTTCAGTTGGTATAATTATTTTAAACTTTGGAATATTACGGTCAATCGTGGGCAAAAGGTAAAATATGGGATTATTTACGAAGATTTTAAGGAACCTTTCAGGACAAATATCTGCTTACGATGATTTCTGGTATGGTCCTGCACAAACGACAAAAGCAGGGGTGAAAGTTGATGAAAAAGAAGCCCTGAAATATTTAACGGTCTTGGCTTGTGTTACTCTTATAGCAGGAGATATTGCTAAATTACCCTTAAATTTATACAAAAAAAGAAAAAGTGGTGGTAAAGACTTAATAACAGATCATCATTTATACGATATTCTTCATAATAGACCGAATCAGGACACAACTTCTTTTAATTTTCGGGAAACTTTACAAGGGCATCTTTTATTATGGGGCAACTCATACGCCTTTATAGACAGGGAAGATATTGGTGGAAAGATAAAAAATTTATGGCAATTACCGGACCCTGGTCAAATAAAGATCCATAGAAATAAAAAGAACGAGCTTTTATACACATATAAAGTCAATGGTGAGGATAAGGTTAGGACAAGGAGAGAGGTTTTTCACATTCCGGGGTTTGGGTTCAATGGTCTTGTCGGTAAGTCAATGGTCGGGCTTGCACGGGAAGCCATTGGGCTTGGGCTTGCAACAGAAGATTTCGGTTCTACTTATTTCGGTGAAGGGACTCATCCTTCAGGAATTTATAAAATAAA
>JABIYQ010000421.1 GCA_018702715.1 Desulfobacula sp.
TCATGGAATCAAAAACAACCCAACCCATTCAAGGTGAGGGAAAAATAAACAAGATGATGGCCTTGAATTTTTTGATGTCGGCCGTTGGTGTGTATCTGTGGTGGACTGTTTACCGGGTGCTGCCTGATCTGTCAAAGTGGCTCACATACAACCTTTTACCCATTCAGGAAGGATCTCATTTAGGCTCATCAATAGAGTTTTTCCTTTATGACACACCAAAAGTTATGATGCTGCTGTTCCTGGTCGTTTTTGGGGTGGGCATTATCAGGAGCTTTTTTACACCTGAAAAGACAAGGGCTTTCCTTTCTGGGAAAAGTGAGTTTGTCGGTAATATTTTGGCTGCATTATTAGGTATTATTACACCTTTTTGTTCCTGTTCCGCTGTGCCTCTGTTTATCGGTTTTGTAACTGCAGGCGTTCCGTTGGGTGTTACTTTTTCATTTCTGATAGCAGCTCCTATGGTCAATGAGATTGCCCTAGGCCTTTTATATGGTCTCCTAGGCTGGAAAGTTGCAGCTATTTATTTGGGAACAGGTTTGTTCATAGCAATTATCGCAGGCTGGATCATTGGTCGCTTAAAATTGGAAGGCCAGATAGAAGACTGGGTAACGCAAACCAACGCTGCAAACCTGACCATGGAAGAAGAAAAATTGACATGGAATGACCGCATTATATACGGATGGGATGCTGTCAAAGAAATTATCGGTCGTGTATGGATATATGTCATACTTGGTATTGCAGTGGGTGCCGGCATTCATGGTTTTGTGCCCGAAGGTGTCATGGCTTCTATTATGGGAAAAGACTCCTGGTGGTCTGTCCCCTTGTCTGTAGCTATTGGTGTTCCCATGTATTCCAATGCTGCCGGTGTTATACCAGTTGTAGAAGCTCTTTTAGGAAAAGGGGCCGCTCTGGGATCAGTTTTGGCATTCATGATGAGTGTCATTGCTTTGTCTTTACCGGAGATGGTGATCTTAAGAAAAGTATTAAAACCTAAACTAATTGCAGTATTTGTGGGCGTTGTTGCCTGCGGTATTCTTTTCGTAGGATATCTGTTTAATATGATCCTTTAAAAAAAATGAAACGATTAACTATATAAAAGGAGTTTATCATGGAAATTAAAGTTCTGGGACCAGGCTGCGCCAAATGCAGCAAGACTGAAAAACTGGTTCAGGAAGTAATTAAAGAAACTGGTGTCGATGCCATAGTTGAAAAAATCACCGATATGATGCAAATTGCTTCATATGGAGTGTTCGGCACTCCATCAGTTATCATTGACAATGAGGTGAAATGTACAGGGAAGGTGCCTAAAAAAGCTGATATTAAAAAATGGCTGGGAAAATAAAAATGGAACAAGCCCTAAAAAAGTTGAGTGTGTTAGTTGTAATGTTGATGCTGTTTTTCACGACCGGTGCTTTTGCTGAGGATTATTTAAACGTTCCAGTCAAAGGAAAGGTAACCATGATTGATCTGGGGGCTAAAAAATGTATACCCTGTAAAATGATGGCACCGATTCTTGTCAAGCTTGAAAAGGCATATAAAGGAACTGCGGATATCGTATTTATTGATGTCTGGGAAAACAACAAACCTGCAAAGCGGTTTAAAATCAGGGCAATACCCACTCAGATTTTCTTTAATGAACAAGGGGAAGAAGTTTATCGGCATGTAGGATTTTTCGATGAAAAATCCATTGTTGCACAAATGACAAAAATGGGAGTTCAAGAACCGGATCTTAAGCTGTAAAGGATAGTTGTTATGCTGGACACACTTTTTCTGACAGTAAACCAGTGGATTTCTGGTGGAACCTATGTTGCTGCAATTGGATGTTTTGTCTGGGGCATGATCAGTGTGTTATTCAGTCCTTGTCATTTGGCCTCTATTCCTCTGATTGTCGGTTATGTGGGCGGGCAGGAAAAAATGGTTCACCCCAGACAAGCCGGGTTATACTCTGTCCTTTTTACTGCTGGACTTTTTCTTACAATCGCATTGATCGGCATTGTCTGTGCACTGCTTGGTAGAATGCTCGGCGATGTGGGAAATTATTGGCAGATATTGATTGGTATCATTCTGATATGGGTTGCCTTGGGAATGCTTGGGGTCGAGAAATGTTCAATGTCCGGCAGCTTTTTGTATAAACTGAATTTAAAAGGAATATTCGGGGCTTTTGTTTTGGGACTTGCCTATGGAGTCCTCTCCGGGTCCTGCACCTTTGGTTTTATTGCTCCGATCCTGGCAATTATCACGGTTCAAGAAAAAGTGATAACCGGCATACTCTATATTATTTTTTTTGCTACAGGTCACTGTCTTCCCATAGTGATTGCCGGAAGTTCAACAGCAGTAGTTAAAAAACTTCTTGAAAACAGCACATGGAATGGAGCTGGTCATTGGTTCAGGAAATTTGCCGGTTCAACGATTGCCTTATTGGGTGTCTACTTTATAGTGAATCCGTTTATTAATTGATGGCCCCAAATTTTAGAAATGGAATGTGTTATGCTTTTAAAACAATATACTTTAGAAATCTTCAAATCAAAGTGTCAGTCAGATGCGAAAGGCGTGCATTGTTTTTGTAACAAAAATTGCTGAGGGAGCTAAACTTACGGATATGCAAAGAGACCAGTTAAATACGTATATGAAACAGTTTAATCTGGATATATAAAATAAGGGACAATCAAAATGACAAATCCTTCGACCCTTCGATCGCATGCACAAATCACCCTTTGCCAGATGATATTTGTTTTAATTTTATCTGTTGTTATTGGATTATCTGTCAATGCGATTCGATCTGGTGGTATCCCTGTCATTGGTGACTGGTCTAATGAAGACCGCCTGTCATCTAATGATGGATCGTCTCTTGTGATTTCGATTGTAGAAGTAAAAGCAGCCTTCAACGAAAATCGAGCAGTGTTCCTCGATGCAAGGGATAAAGGACTTTTTGAACAAGGACGTATAAAAGGTGCAAAATCACTTCCCTGGCACTCGGTTGATGATCACTTTATTGAAATAGTCGAAGGTATTGTAAATGACACCCTAATCATCACTTATTGTGATGGAGAAACCTGTGATTTGAGTCATAAACTGGCTCTTTTTCTAAAGGGAATGGGATTTTCCAATGTTAAGATTCTGGTTAACGGCTGGACAGTCTGGCAGGAAATGAATCTTCCTGTGGAAGGAGCCTCATTTGAAAATTAAAAAAAGATATTGGGTTGTGTATCTGCTTATAGGTTTCATCATCGGTTCGGTTACATCCGGGCTCTCTTTTGCCAACGAAGTTAGTACCGTTTTGATCGTTTCCATAGATGCCTTACATCCAAAAGCAATTGATCCAAAAGCATCTGCTAATATCCAGCGACTATTGGAGCAAGGCGTTTATACATTAGACGGCTTTAGTACAAATCCACCTCTGACATTATTATCACATGCGGCTATGTTTTCAGGGATAGGGCCTGAAAAAGGAGGTAGGGCAGATAATACATGGCAATCAGGGCAGCCGGAGATAAAAGAAAAAACTATTTTTAACGATGCAAAAACTAAAGGCTTTTCCACAGGATTTTTTTATTCAAAAGAAAAATTAGGATATCTTGTTAATCAAGCCGTTGATCAGCATAAATTGGACTCAGATTTTTCAGTAGATAACGCCATGGCTTTTTTCAAAGCATCTGAGCAGAAACAATTTTGCTTTCTTCACATCAGTGGGCTTGATCGAACAGGGCCTGTCGAAGGCTGGTTATCTCCGGGTTATATGGAGGAATTATTTTTTATCGATGAAAGTATTGCCCCTTTAATTGAAATGGTGAAATCAAAGGGGAGCTATCTTATTCTCATTACCAGTGACCATGCTGGACATGAAACGATTCATGGCAGCGATCATCCGGATGATGCCAAATTACCCCTGATAATGGTTTCTGATGTTATTAATCTTACAAAATATCAGGGGATTCAATACCGTGTGACACAGCTCAAACCTATCTTAGAGTCAGTCCTTTTACCTCAAAATAATATTAAAATAGAAAAGGTTCCTGTGAAATGATTTTTAATAAAACAATTTTTTATCATGTTATCAGGATCATTCTGGCGATTGTATTTATTTATGCCAGTATAGACAAAATTATTCATCCCCAATCCTTTGCCCAGGCCGTGTTTAATCATCAGGTCTTACCTGAAATTTTGATTAATATAATTGCTATTGTACTGCCCTGGATGGAATTGATTTTGGGATTGTGTTTATTATTTAATGTTTGGATGAACGGTGCTTCTGTATTAACAGCCGTTTTAATGTTCATATTCATGAGTACCATAACATTTAATCTTTTAAGAGGCTTGGATGTGGGGTGTGGGTGCTTTTCATCCAGCACGGACGAGAGCATGGATTCACTGACATTGATTCGGGATATGATTTTTTTATGCTTGTCTTTCGGCCTTGTAGTGTTTGTTTTTAAAAAACATAAAAGGACCCTCGGTAGATCAGGAGTTGCGAAATGAAAATCACACCTCTGGTCGATACTTTGATATGATTACCTTACAACCTGATTTATCGCCTCCAAGATTAATAAAAATTAAGGTCTCAGGAAATATATTTAAGTGATTCATTTTAGAACTGTGAGAAAGTGAGTTTTTTGTCTATTTTTAAACCCTTTTTTCTACCTTGTTTCAATGGGGACTTGCATTTCAAAGACTCAGGCAATACATAATTTGAGAACCCCAATATATAGTACCTGACGCTTTTTCAATGTTAAATTTCTATGGGGACAGACATTACAATTTTTGTTCCTTTTCCCGGATCAGAATTTATTATTATTTCACCTCCCATATTTTTAAATCGCTCAGAAAGGCTGTAAA